>CATKFO010000089.1 GCA_949747515.1 uncultured Eubacteriales bacterium | reverse complement strand
GTTTGTCAAGTATAAAAAAACGTTGCATTGAATTCGCGCTAATAGCTAATAAGTTCGCTATTAAGAAAAAGTTGTGCGGAGAACTTCTTGGCATATTGTTTGGAATATCGTACGTTATTTTGAACGTAACAACGGCGTCGCTCGCCGCATGAATTATTAAAAGGAAATTTCTGCGAATGAACGATTACATTATAAAAGATCAGGATGAAAATATATTTATATCGCTAACAATCAATAACGAGAATGATCTGACAAGATGTGAAAAACTGACTCATTGCCTTGCAGTAGTAAAACTTGGAAGCGATTATCTGTTTGGCTGGAATAAGTGGCGATGCAGATGGGAGATATTCGGAGGTTGTATTAACAACGGTGAAAAGGCGAGAGAATGCATTACTCGCGAATGTTATGAGGAACTGGGAATTCAAAACGTCGAATTTGAATATATCGGACTGATGAAATTTTTAATGAAACCCGACTATTTTTCGCCGGATGAAAGAATAGAATACGGCGCGTTGTACGGAGTTTCAGTTAATAACATCGACGTCGACGACATATATGATAAGATCAAAGATCGTAATGAAATCGGTAAACTGGCGCTGTACGGAGATATAAAAGACGTTGAACCTATAGCGCTAATTGATGAAAAGCTGTTGGAATATTATATATAGTCATGAAAAAAACATATAGAAGCTCCGCCAAACGTTAATGAAACGGCAGAGCTTCTTTTTAGATTATATAGGCGAAGATAGTCTTATGCGCCCTTTGTAATTTTGAAAAGGCTTACCCGTTAATGCTTGTTAATATCGCAAAATAAATACTATTTTATTTGTTTGTAGGGTTCTATATAAACGCAATCCGTTTGACGCCGCGTCGCATAAGCCATATTATAGCGGCCGACGCTGCTAAGGCAAGAACAATAGAGCACGCGGAAAGGCATATCCATACTGGCGCTATACGACTAAGAAAGTAATAACCGACGCCGAGAAGAACGACAATTCCCCATCCTCCGAAAATGGAGACGGTTACGCTCATTCCGCGCTTTACAACCGCCGCTTCGCTGCTCCAGTTGAGATTAGGAGCCAATATGTTGAGAACAAGTCCGCACGCCCCGAAAAAAACAAAGTACGCCGTTACGGTAACGATAGTCAGCGTCGTATATAAAAGAGGGGGCTTCATAACCACGTTTGCGGCCGTAGTAAAAACTAAAGCCGCCGGAAGACTCAGCGCTATTTGAAGCTTAAGTTTTGAAATTATAACGGACTTCATAGAAACAGGAAGAGATTCGATAATCCACATTGTTTTCCCTTCAAGGGATACGGAAGCCGCGGAGTAAACGCACGACGATCCTATCAGGCATGCGGCCGCCGCTATAACCGCAGGAGCAATATTTGCAATTTCCGGCGAAATTTCAATTAATCTTTCAAATGAAGAAGCTTTTACAAACATAAAAACCGCGGCGACGATCAGCATAATCGAGCTAATTCCAAAATTCAGTATGCATGTGGGACTTGAAAAAAACCGCTTTATCTCGCGGTTTATAAGTGCCGAGGACGCGCCGCGAGCCTTCATTTTTCCCGCCGTATACTTTTTCTTTTTGACTCCGCGAGAAGAAGTAGCGAGGAGAATAAAACTGCGAGATAGTATGAAGTATACCGCTCCAAAAAAAATCGCTATAATCAACGCGAATATAAAGAACGATTTTATATCTCCCGAAGCGCCTTTGCCCATCTGATAAAGAGGATAAAGAACGTTTTTTATCTTACCCGCGATTCTTTCCCCGTTATTCGCCACAGTCATAAGTATAACGTTTATCTTAGAATAGAGATAGAATGTTACGGCGAAGAACATCAGCGATAGGACTGTGACTACGGCGCTTTTATTGCGAACCTTGCCGCCTACGAGAGTTACGAGCCAGCCGAGAATAAGCGACAGCGCAAGAGTGAATACGGGAAGAAGGAACACCGTCATAGAAGACGTTATAATAGACGTTACTTCAAGCTTAACGTTCAAAACGTATACGACTATTCCCGGAATCATTATTACCGCTTCAAAGAAAAACGCCTGAATATATAACGACAAAGCGCGGACAAAGAGAAGCTTCTTCGGCGGAATAGGCATCGCGAGTAGAGTGTCGTTGTCCTTAGCGTCAAAAATCTGGGACTGCGACGCAAACACGGTTCCCATTATCCCAAATATGGCCGCAATAATGCCGACTACAGCAAAATATAGCCAATCAAGTCCGCTTGCGCTCAAAGGAACGCATAAAATATTCGCCGTAAAGTATCCTGAAAACGAGAGAATAAAGATTACATACGCCAAAAGCAACGCGTATAGAACAAGAGATATTCCGCGGCGCGGCTTTCCCTTTTTGTCCTTAGGAATATAGTGGGATAGCAGTTCTAAAAGCTGCTTTTTAAGAAGAGCCTTAATCATAGCCGATCCTCTCCCTCCGATTCCAGGAATACCTCTTCAAGGGAAGCTCCTCCCAGAGCCTGTTCCATGGGTCCTGAAATAATAAGCTTGCCGTCTTTTATAATCGCGACTTTGTCGCACAGCTTTTCCGCGACTTCAAGCACATGAGTAGAAAAAAATATCGATCCCCCTCCGTCGCATATTTCGCGCATAAGTGTTTTTAGCACATGAGACGCTTTTGGGTCAAGTCCGACGAAAGGTTCGTCCATTATTATCAGCTTTGGCGAATGAATAAGAGCCGAAATTATCGCAAGCTTTTGCCTCATGCCGTGAGAATATGAACTAATCGGCTGAGCCAGATCGTCGGTAAGTCCCAGACCGTCCGCATATCGAGCGGAGAGCTCTTCCCTCTCGGCGCGTCCAACCTCAAATATATCGGCGACAAAATTTAAGTATTTAATTCCCGTCATATACTCGTAAAGATCCGGATTGTCCGGAATATACGCCATACGTTTTTTACATTCGATAGGATTGTCTTTTATAGATATTCCGTCCACATAAATTTCGCCTAGGTCGGGACGAAGTATTCCGCAGCACGCCTTAATAGTAGTAGTCTTGCCGGCCCCGTTGCGGCCTATAAATCCGTATATCTCCCCCGGATTTATATGAAGCGACAGATCGTTCACGGCTTTTTTATCACCGTAAATCTTTGTAAGACCTTCTATTCTCAGCATTTTTTCGCCTTCTTTCCCGACGGGAAGTTATTCCGCGTCGTTTTTTATTTGGATTATACTATATTGCGAAAAAGCTGTCAATAGATTTTGCATATTTTTTGATATTATTTTGATATCTTATTCTATTCACCGCATATTACCAGTTTCGTACCGTCGTATAAAGGAAGAAAACAGTCGCAGCCTGAAGAAAAACGATCGTTTTCAAATCCGGGTTGCGGATCGGCTCGATATCCTTCGATATGAATTCCCCTAGCGGCTTCATAGCTATAAGTCGACAAAGGGCGGTCGAATACGTCGTTGGACTGAGCAGAAAGCAAAATTTCACCATCGCCAAATCCGGTAACGACAAGAGAATGGTAATATGTTCCGTCGGAATTCATAAGCTGCACTACGTCTCCAACTTCAAGCTCGTTTACCGGCGCTTCGGTTCCGAAAGGTCCGTAACTATTATTGGAAACAAGAAAATTATAAAGATACTCTACGCCGGTCCACGACGGAGTTCTGCTCGCGTCGCTGTAGTAATACCAACCGTATGTATCGGTAAAATTCATGGAGCAAGAACCAGCGTATATACACTGTGAAACAAAGTTAGTGCAATTTCCTCCCATTCCGGAATAATTGTAAAAAAGAGGATTTCTGCGATACGCCCATCTTCTCGCGTAAAGATATGCCCGGCGGCGAATATACGGATACACGTTCATTTCATTACCTGCCTTTAATTAAAATACTGAGCTATAAGGTTCAAAATTTAGCCGTTCTTTTTATTATATGCTAAAGAACTTGGCCGCGTCATAGCGCTTTTGTTCATCTAAAGAAATTCAAAAAACAGTTATTTTGTCGAAAAATACAGTTTACAGGAGATATATAGTATGGTAAAATAATGTAGAGATTTTTTAAGGCGGCACAGAGATGTCGGCAAGAATTCAAGATAACGATTTATGTACGCGTTTACGCGAAGTTTGGATTTTGTCGACGAAAATCGGCGAGATCCTTTTTTTGGAGCTTCAGTATGAAATTTAAAGCGAATATTATGGACGAGGCTGCGACGGCGCGTTCTCTGGCGCGGATAACGCACGAGATTATAGAGCGCAACCGCGGGGCCGAAAATATAGTTTTGGTCGGCATAAAAAGACGCGGAGTTCCGCTCGCTCATATGCTGGCCGCGAATATAAAACGATTCGAGGGAACCGAGCCCCCGGTAGGATCTATAGATATAACTATGTACCGCGACGATCTGTCCGAAAAACCGCGCGAAAGCGAAATATCCGAATCCGTAGTTCCCGTAAGCATAACGAATAAGCAAATAATTCTTGTCGACGACGTAATCTACACGGGGCGAACAGTACGCGCGGCTATCGAAGCGATATTCTCATACGGACGCCCTTGCTCGATACAGCTCGCCGTACTGGTTGACAGGGGTCACAGAGAGCTCCCGATTCGACCCGATTTTGTCGGGAAAAATATTCCTACCTCGAAAAATGAAATTATATCCGTAAAGGTAAAGGAATACGACGGAGAAACCGGAGTTTCCATATACACCGTTTGACAAACGCATCATAACGTCGTTTGATTATCATGCGCCTCTGCGCCGGTAATATATTAAATCATTTTGGGAGGACACCAAATGAAACTCATTTACAACATTGAAGACAAACCGAAATTCGGTAAAATGATCGTGTTTGCTCTTCAGCAGCTTCTGGCGATTATGGCGGCTACCATAGCGGTTCCCAACATAGTCGGCAACGGGCTGACTCCATCGGCGGCCCTGTTCGGCGCCGGCGTCGGCACTATAGTTTATCTTCTCTTTACCGCGTTTAAAAGTCCCGTATTTCTTGGATCTTCCTTCGCGTTTATAGGTTCCATGTTCTCAGCGTTTGCAGGCGGGGTTTCAATGCGTCTGGGTTTCCTAGGACTTATAATCGGCGCGGCTTTCGCCGGACTTGTGTATGTGGCGATAGCTCTTATCGTTAAGATAGCGGGCGTCGAATGGATAGACAAGCTTATGCCGGCGGTTATAATCGGGCCCGTGGTCGCTATTATAGGCCTTTCCCTTGCTGGAAACGCAATCGGAGACCTTAACAGTTCAAACTACGCTATGAGCGCAAACGCCGACGATTATAGAATAGTAGAACATTACGACCTTGTCGGAGACGAGTACGTAGTAAGCGGAGTCGACGTATTCGCCAAAGACGACGACGGAGGAGCACCTTTATCCAACGTCGCGGTAAATACGGACGAAAACGGCTTTGTCAAAGATGAAGACGGAAAGTACCGGCTTACAGTCGTCCCCGGTTCGACGTACGTAGCGATTTTGTGCGGTATCGTAACTCTTGCAGTTACCATGATTTGCTCCGTATACGGTAAAAAAATGCTTAAGCTTATCCCGTTTATTACCGGTATTGTCGCCGGATACGCCGCGGCTTCCCTTTTCTATCTCATAGGATATATTACGAATAATCCGTCTCTTATGGTTATCGACTACAGCGCTTTTTCAGATTGTTTCAGTAAAATTACATTATCGAGTTTCATCTCAGTTCCTCAGTTCACCTTTATCGAAGCTTTCAAGGGGTTTGGAGAGCTTTCAGGATCATATATCGCTACTATCGCGGCGGCGTATATACCCGTAGCGTTCGTCGTATTCGCGGAGCATATAGCCGATCACAAAAATCTTTCCTCTATAATTGAAAAAGATCTTCTCAAAGAGCCGGGACTAAACAGAACTCTTCTCGGCGACGGAGTCGGTTCCTTTGCAGGATCTCTTTTCGGCGGCTGTCCCAATACCACGTACGGAGAATCCATCGGCTGCGTAGCAATTACCAAAAACGCATCCGTGGCGACAATATTCACGACTGGATGTCTCGCAATACTCATATCGTTCATTACTCCCTTCGTATGCTTCCTGTCGACTATTCCGAAATGCGTTATGGGAGGCGTATGCGTATCGCTCTACGGCTTCATAGCGGTGTCGGGACTTAAAATGCTTCAAAACGTAGATCTCAACAAGAATAGAAATCTCTTTGTTGCTTCCGTTATACTGATATCAGGAATAGGCGGTTTTACGCTTACATTCGGCAAGGTAACGATTACTGAGGTCGCTATGGCGCTAATCCTCGGAATCCTTACGAATCTCCTTGTCAAAAAGAGAAAGAAAAACGACTTGTCTGACGCGTCGGAAGAAATTGAAAATCAAATAATAAAATAATTCAGATTTAAAAGAAGTCGGCAAGCCGCTTCGACTTCTTTGCAAATTATAGCGGGAAACGTTTTAATAACTCTGGCGTTTCCCTCTATAAAATGCGTCTTGATTTTTACGCGACCCGCATGGGCTTTTTAAAATAAGCTCATGCTTTTTCGATATGTATACATACCGTTAAATTATTTGCGTAAAACTTATATATGGAGGCTTTATGAGCGCTAAACTAAAAAAGACTTTGAACCGTTATTTTATCGACGCTATGGGGGCCATGGCGCTGGGACTTTTCGCTTCTCTCCTTATCGGAACAATATTCGGAACAATCGGCGAGTATCTATCCTCTCCGTCTCTGACTGAAATGGGAGGTTATGCGGGAAAGGCGTTTTCATTTGTAGGAAGCGCATTTATCGAACTTGCCGGATTCGCAAAGGCCGCCTCCGGAATGGCGATAGGAGTAGCCATAGCCCACTCGCTTGGAGCTCACCCGCTCGTCGTTTATTCCTGCGCCGTCGTAGGAAGCGTCGGCTACACCCTTGGAGCAAGCATATCCGATACTGTAAAATATACCGCGGGGCCCGCGGGAGTATTTATTGCCGCTATCGCCGCGGCGGAAGTCGGTATGCTCGTATCGAAAAAGACTAAAATAGATATTCTTGTTACTCCGACAGTTACGCTGTTGACAGGATACGCGGTCGCTCGTATTGTATGCCCAGCCGTAGCATATATAATGTATTATCTCGGCAGCTTTATAAATACCGCTACCGAGCTGCATCCATTTATAATGGGCGTTATACTTTCCGTGGTAGTCGGTATTATCCTTACCCTACCTATTTCCAGCGCCGCTATTTGCGCTATGATAGGCATTTCAGGACTTGCCGGAGGAGCCGCCGCAGTTGGATGCTGCGCTCAGATGATAGGATTCGCCGTTATAAGCTATCGCGACAATAAAGTCGGCGGACTGATTGCTCAAGGGCTTGGAACGTCCATGCTGCAAATGGGCAACATTATAAAAAAGCCGCAAATATGGATACCTCCGACGCTTGCCGCCGCAGTATGCGGGCCTTTATCCACGCTATTATTTAAGCTGAAGTGCACCGGAGTTTCCGCTGGAATGGGGACGTGCGGATTTGTTGGAGTTTTCGGGATAATCAAAGATACTGAAATAACCGCGTTCTCTATAATTGGAATCATATCCACGACAATTTTGTTACCTGCGGTTTTCTCGTACATTTTCTATGCAATAATGAGAAAGCTTGGATTTATTAAAGACGGAGACATGAAACTTGATCTTTAGTTTTGATCGCATAGGCAGTATAGTATGCGGTAAAAATCAATAAAATTATATAGGAGACTAAAAATGCTTGAAGTAGGAATGAAAGCCCCTGACTTTACTCTTGAAGATAAAGATGGAAATGAAATATCATTGTCCGACTTTCTCGGTCGTAGGGTAGTTTTATATTTTTATCCCAAGGACAATACTCCGGGATGCACTCGCCAAGCCTGCGCGTTCGCCGGACTGTATAACGATTATAAAGAAAAAAACGTTGAAGTAATAGGCATAAGCAAAGACAGCGTCGCTTCTCACTCAAAATTCGCTGAAAAGCACGGCCTTCCATTTATACTTCTTTCCGATCCGGAGCTTAAGGTTATAAAAGATTACGATGTTTGGCAAGAAAAGAAATTGTACGGGAAAGTCAGCATGGGGGTCGTACGCACTACTTTTTTAATTGATGAAAAAGGCGTAATCGCTAAAATTATACCTAAGGTTAAGCCCGACTCCAACGCCGCGGAAATCTTGGCGGAATTATAATCATGATAAAAGAAATTGTTCACGATCCGATTTTACTTGGAAGACCGTCCGAGGAAGCTACGCCTGAAGACGCGTGCCTTATTCAGGATCTTCTCGACACAATTTCCGCGCACAAGGAAAAATGCGTAGGTATGGCTGCTAATATGATCGGAAGGCATAAACGTATTATTTGCTTTAATAATTGCGGCGCGTACGAAATTATGATCAATCCCGTAATAATCAAAAGCTCGGATTTATATATAACGGAAGAAAGTTGTCTGTCTCTTTTGGGAGGACCGCGTAAAACGAAGCGTTACAAATATATCAAGGTACGATATCAAACGGCTGAATTTCAAACCCGAATTAAATCCTTCGGAGGTTATGCGGCTCAGATTATACAGCATGAAATCGACCATTGCGACGGAAAGCTTATATGAAATTTTGTATTTTGAAAAAAATCGGGAGCTAAATAGCTCTTGATTTTTTTCTTTGATTATGTTATAATTAGTTTACAAATATCGTGTAATTTTGACACGTTTTCATTTATTAAAAGGAGCAAAATAACATGAATAATTTGGACGACAAGGATGTTTTAACGAATGTTACGGAGGGTCAAGAAAATTCGCAGAACTCTCAGCCCAGCGCCGTAGTCAACGCTGAATCGGAGGCGTCTTTAAGCACTTCGCTGTCTGAAATCAGTGAAAACACAGTCGGCGGAGTCATTGGCGCGTTTATCTTTTCGCTGGCAGGCGGTATCGTATGGTTTCTTTTATATCAGATAGGATACATCGCCGCAATAAGCGGAATTATAGGCGTTATATGCGCCTTAAAGGGATATGAAATTTTTGCGAAAAAGCTTTCAACACATGGAATAATTATTTCCGCCCTGCTATCTGTAATCGTTATAATAGTCGCATGGTACTTATGTCTCTCAAAAGACTTATACGACGAGCAGATAATATATAACGGAATAAGCTGGGTACAGGCTAAATTTTCGTTCTCTCACGCTGTTCAAAACGCTTATAAGGCTCTCAGCGATTCCGAAATTATGTCGGGATATATAAGAGACTTAGCTCTCGGCCTTGTGTTCTGCATCGTAGGAGGTTTTTCATATGTAAAATCTGCTCTGCGTAAAACTAAAGGCAAAGAAGAAAAACAGAAGTAATTTTAGTTTTATGGTATACATATATTAGTATTGCAGGAATCTTATATGCAATAAAAAACTCTGGATTCAGATTTAGCCAAGGTGCGATAACGAAGTGTAAAATAATAACGGAAAGATGAGATATATGTGTATAGAAATAAAAAAACTATCCCCTGATCTTGCGGAAGAGTATGTGCATTTTTTTGATGTAACCCCTCATGGTGATTGCATTGACGAAAATGTATGCTATTGCGTGACTTGGCGCAACGATAATACCTATGTAGAAAACGGCGACCATTGGTATCCAACACGGGATGAAAGAAAGAAACGTGCTATAGAATATGTAAGAAATGGTAGTATTCAAGGGTATCTTGCATACAAAGATAACAGAATAGTTGGGTGGTGTAATGTTACCGCGGATTGTCGATTGGGTATAGATGTATTGCGCTCGTGGGGGTGGCCAATCGAAGAAAATCGTGAGGATATAAAAATAAAATCAATTTTTTGTTTTGCTATCGCACCGGATGTTCGAAGAATGGGAGTTGCCACGAAATTGGTTGAGCGTATTTGCAGAGATGCCTCCGATGATGGTTTTGATTTTGTTGAATGTTATCCCAATAAATATTTTACGACGGAACTTTATGGTATGAGGGGGCCATTAGAAATGTATAAAAAATGTGGATTCCGTGTATTTGCTCAGCAAGATGAGAAAGTAGTTCTCCGAAAACCTTTGCGATCATAAAGCGTAATCCTATTTTTATGTTTTCACGACACATTTTCGGACGCCGTCCGAAAGTGTCATAGTGGGTTATATTCTTTCGGACAGTAATATATAGCAAAAATCGAGGCAGAATCAACAGACTCTGCCTCGATTTTTTAACCTTCGTTACGGCACCTCATCATTATATCGAATTCAGAGTTTTTATTTTTTGTATTTACACTCAAGCGTCCTTCTTTACAGAAGTAGTCAAACTCATCATCTATATATATCAGAGCTGGAATCTTGCAATTTAACTCAGATATTTTTAACAAATTCAAATATTTGTTTGTAAATTTGTTTTTCCAAATCTCTTTCAAATCACCAAGATGATCAATTCCCAATCTCATTTTCTCCTCTCCTTGCGGTCCTTCACATAAAATCAGTTCTATAGATACTTTTTATTTTTTTGGATCCAGAAATGCCCTCCCAGCCTTTTTTAATGATACAGTTCGAAATCCAGCTTCATAATATATCTTTTCTGCATACTCATCATCCGGCCATAAAAAGCAGGTCTTAACCCCATTCTCATTACAATATTCAACTAAAAAATGTGTAATTGTCTTTCCGACGCCCATCTTTCTATATTCTTTTGATACTAACAAGTAATCTACTCTGCAGATGCCGTCAGTAACATGACAACGCATCATCCCAACAGGTTTTTCATCAATAAAAGCCACAAAAAATAAAGTATTACTATTTTTTAATGCGCGCTTAATTGGAGCAATCTCCCATGGCTCGTCTGCTTTTTGAAATATCTCAACGCTATATTCATCTTTCCATTCGGTTATTTTGCGTACTATTATCTGGTGATTCGGTTCAATTCTGTTGTCTTCCGATAGCGCCATAAAATTTTGTGACTCAGTCCAATGTTTAAAGTCATGTTCTTCGAGCTTTTCACCGATAAGAAGAAAATAGCCCTCGTCATCTATAGATTGATAAATAGACGGAACAATCCCTTTACCCAGATAAAAATCTTTTATGTCATTAAGCACATAGTCGATATCATGTATTTTTTCTTTAAAAATCAGCGCATGGTTAGAATCAAACGAATCCTTTTCATCAGCATTATAGAATAGAAAGCCGTATTCCCTAACCTCATATTGAGATATTTCTCTTGGAAACATATCCTCTTCTACAAATATTTTTGTTAAATCAACTTTACCCATATTGTCAAATCATCAATTTATAATTGACTTTTCTTTCCCCATATTTTAGTCGTTATCACAATCTCTGTCTGAAACATTTCAGACCATTCCTTATATATATAATATAAGGAAATTAGCATATGCTAAAACAACTGCGCTCAAAAATTATAAACAGCGTATCAGAGTAAAAATTCAAATAAAAGCAGTAGTTAATAAATTAAATTTGAATCGTATTAATTTTTTAGCGCTAACAGCGATTTTCCTTTAAGGCAAAATGCTTATATTCTTTTTATTTACGCGAAAAAATATGCGCCTCCAATAGCGTATGTACTTTGGCGGCGCATATCAACGATTCATATATTTGATTTTATCAAGCCATTTGAGGCTCAGATTTATGAACAATACGAGGTTCTTCCGAGCTCGTCGATACTTCTCCTCCGCCTTTATTGTTATCAATTTCCGCCCTTTTGAACGTAGGCACGATACACATAAGACGTTCTTCAATACCAGCGTTCGTTACGTCGGCTGAATACGCATACTCGCGAAGTTCTTTTAATCTTGTAAGGAATAACTCAAAATCAATAGACACGGAATTACCGATAAATATTTTTCGGTTAGTCGTGGTTTTAAGTCCCTCCTCGCTCATAAGAAGTTCCTCATACAGCTTTTCGCCCGGTCGAAGTCCAACGATCTTTATATCTATATCTTTGCCAAGGGTAAGGCCTGCAAGAGAAATCATTTTACATGCAAGATCATATATTTTAACAGGTTTACCCATGTCAAGAACAAATATTTCTCCGCCCTTCGCCATCGCGCCCGCCGTAAGAACAAGCTGAGCCGCTTCGGGAATCGTCATAAAATAACGAATTATATTAGGATCGGTAACCGTCACGTCCTGCTTATTCTCTATCTGCTTTTTAAACAAAGGAATAACCGAGCCGTTAGAACCTAATACGTTGCCGAATCGAACCGCCGCGTACGTAGTATTTGAATTCAATGAAGCAAAATAGCAAATAACCATCTCGCACGCGCGCTTAGTAGCTCCCATAATATTAGTTGGATTTACAGCCTTGTCGGTAGAAATAAGTATAAATCGATCAACACCGGATTTCATGGCCGCCATAGCGGTATTGAAAGTTCCGAAAACATTGTTTTTTACCGCCTCCATGGGAGATACCTCCATAAGGGGCACGTGCTTATGAGCAGCGGCGTGAAACACAATATCGGGCTTTTCTTTTTCAAATATTTTTTCCAGTCTTACTTTGTCTCGAACAGACGCGATATAAACTTCAAGATTAAGCTTATCTCCATACTTATTCAAAAGCTCCTGCTGAATAGAGTAAGCGTTATTTTCATAAATATCTACGATTACAAGTCTTCCGGGAGAGTGAGCCGCCACCTGTCTGCACAGCTCGGAACCTATAGATCCTCCGCCTCCAGTTATGAGCGCGGTTTTGCCGCCGACAAATTCGTACGTTTCGTCGCTGGCTACGGCGACTGGTTCTCGGCCGAGCAGCTCCTCCGGAGTTATATCGCGAATTTTGCTGAGAAAATCCTTGTCTCCGGAAGAAAACTCCGAATAGTAGGGCAATATTTTTACGGAACAATTAGTTTTTGCACATTCGTTTAAAATACGCTCTCTCTGCGCAATCGACGCCGACGGAATAGCGATGTAAATATCGTCGACGTTATTTTCCCTGCAAACGTTTTCTATTTCTTCTACAGTTCCCAGTACCTTAACGCCTTTTATAACGCGACGGTATTTCATCATGTCGTCGTCTACGAAGCCTATTGGATTAAATCCGGTATGTGGATTGTTCAGAATTTCAGATAGCATCATAGAGCCCGAATGGCCGGCTCCGACGATAAGCAGCCTCCGAGTCAGTTTTTCTTCATTTTTCACGGTATTGCCGGATACGATTATCCTATAAAGTATGCGAGACATAACTACGGCCGACGCGCCTATGGCTGCGGAAATAATGTAATACATCGTATGTCTCAGGGAAAAATCTCTTACTACAAATAAAACTGAAAACGCCACTTCCGCGCCTAATACTGAAAAGAACAGCTTAAGATAGTCTTTTTCACTGGAATATCTCCAGATAGTTTCATTGATTTTACATATGCCGCAAATCGCTAAATACGCTACCGGTAACGCTACGACTGAAGCTCCTATTATTGTATTTTTTATACGAAACGATTCAAAAAGGAACATCATTGCCGCTACCGCCGCATATGTGAAATATAATATCGCTATATCTATCAGCGAAAGAAGAATAACATGTTTTCTTTTTGTCATTTTATTTCCCTCTGAAATCTATCTATTTATCGCTAACAACAGATTTTAAAATCGGACGAGCTCTCTCCAAAACTTTTTCGGAAATACCGATTATTCTTTCCATACAGAACGGATTAAGACGAGAAGAAATGCTCTCGTCTGCTTTAGCCATATTGGGAGCTCGAGTCGTCATATTATGGCAATCTGATCCGATAAGATGTATTTTCTCTTGTTCAAGCATACGTATAGCCTTTCGCCGCGATCTAAAGGCGCAAAAAAAATCAGCGTTCGACTGAATGAGTACGCCGCTATTTACGAGATGCTCGAGGGTTCCCTTTTCTTGTAGGAATATATACCGCTCAATATGAGCGACGATAGGCTTTATCGACAAATTATTTTCTATAGATAAGATCTCTTCGACAGTTTTATCGCTCCATCTGGACGCAGGCATCTCAATAAGCATATAACGAGTTCCCACAACGCATAATTCCGTCATCGCTTCCGACCGGCTCAAGCCGGTAAAGAAAGCGACCTCGGCCCCCGCGTATACAGCGGGAGACCGAATCGGATCGTAAATTTCTTGTAATTTTTCAATCGCTTTCTCACGTCTTGCAAGAAAGCGTTGAGGAGTATCTCTTCCAGGATAAAAATGTGGAGTCGCTACAATTTTCTCAACTCCCTGATTATATGATTCGGCCAGCATCGCCGCCGAAATTTCCGGCGTTTCAGCTCCGTCGTCAATTTCCGGAAGTATATGTGAATGAAAATCGACCACCGAAATATATTTCCTTTCAGTATTAACTGCAAAATTAAAACTCAATTTATCAATCGCTGATTTTTTTAAACAGCATATTTACCACAAACTCCCTAAGGGCCGCTTCGTCAACATAAAATTCAGCAAATTCGTTGACCTTGCTTTCTCCTTCCGGAGATACGATTCCGTTGCAGGTATAGTCTGACAAAATAGCTCCGATATCAGATACTCCCTTCTCGTCGCTGTTTGTCACCATATACGGAGATATCGTTTTATAAAGTTCAATAAGCTTCTCTTCATCCATACCAGAGTCTCTTATATTAGAGATAAGGCTGTCAAGGTACAATTTTTGCCTTTCCATTCTGGCAATATTAGTAGGATCGTTCATTGTACTGCGGGCGCGAATAAAGCTGAGCGCTTCGTCGCCCTTAAAAGTAACCGTCGCTCCTTTTACATAAGTAGGATCAAGCTCGGTATAATCTTCTTCAAGATTTACAGTAACTCCTCCGATATAATCGTTAATAATGGAAATGGCCCCCATGGTTATAGAAGCGTAATTATCGATTGAACGATTTATAGGAGAATTATCAAAATACATTAGATGCTCGACTGCTCTCACTGTATTTTCACAGCTTACCTCAAGGCCGTCGCCGTATGCGTGAGCCAATGCGATCTGCGCGTTGGCCGTGCCTTTAGTAGGTTGGCCGTCCATATCCAGCACGTCGATGTCAGTCATCGTGTCGCGATTAAGGTGAATAAGCGTAAAGCTCTTGTCTTTATCGTTAATAACAAAAAGGCATAAAAAGTCCGACCTATCCGCTCTGTTGTACGATTCGCTCTTTTTTACGGGACCGTCGCTATCGACGCCGATCAAAAGAAAGGTAGATATACCATCGCGGGGAAGATATGCTTCCCCGCTAATGTATACCGTATTTTTCTCAACAAGATATTCGCTGGCGGTTTTTCCTCCCGCAGCTATACCTCCACCGTTGAGATATTTTCCTTCGAGTTTAAACGCGATAACAACTATCAATACAACAACGAGCAAAAAAACTGCGAACGCAATAGCATACTTCTTCATTTTTTTGTTCATAAGCTGTAAAATCGATTAGATAAGTTATGCGTTCTCTCTGCGACGGACTGCAACAGTAGCGCCAATACCGATAACGCCTGCAGCAAGAGCAACGACAGCAAGGGCGCTGTTATCGCCGGTCTGAGGAGCCTTAACGTCGGGATCAGTAACGATAACGCCGTTGCCGTTACCATCCTTCGGAGGCTCGGTTACGCTGGGGGTTACTTCCGCTGCGGATACGGATGCCGTAAGAGCAACGAGAAGCAGAAGAGATGCGATTACTTTCTTCATAGTTTTGTCCTTTCTTGATAAAATATTTATAAATTTTCTCTTAAAGCAACTACAAAGAAGCGTTTGCTCTTATCGTCGCTCTTGAGACATGTTGATAGGATCACCACGTGATCCCCGGCTTTAACGGCCGCGTCGTCCGCGACGTTAGCCTGTATCGATCTGGTTGACAGGATATCTTCCATTACGACTTCAAACACATAAGGATCGGTAAAGTCATAATAATACTGCAGATGTATGCTGCTGTAAGGAAGCGCCGCGATTATTTTATATTTCAGTTCTTTGTCGGGAAGGTATATTTTAAGTTCCCGATGAGAATCAAAATATTCTTTATTGGAAAAATTTTTTTCAAGAGACCCGAAAAGCACGTCGTTCCATGTAAGACAGTGTCCGTAGATCACATTTACCGGATCTTCAAAATCCATCGAGTTATAGTCTTCGGTATATATAGTTCCCTGCTGGTCGTAATTACCGTAACTGTCGTGATTCAGATAATACGAGTTATCGCCCTCGCGCCTCAATATCGGATAAGAAATATCCGAATTCGGTATATCTATCCAAGCGTATATATCGGGGTTTATATCCCGCATTTCTTCGAAATTTACCGGACCGGCGTAGGGCTCGTCCGTCGTACCGTCAGTTTGACTTGTGATCTCTGTTGGAGGTTCGACTCTATTATAAGATGAAGGAACGCCTGCCGAACCGGTATCTATTACGGTCTCTCCAGCGTCGTCCTGCTTACCGCACGACGCGCACATGGACAAGCTTGCAGCTGCAAGCGTAAGACAAAGTATACGTTTTGCTTTCATCATATCTGCGCCGCCGTTTACTCCTTAGAATACTCATACTTATATTTATTTTTATAATATTTGCGATATGATCCGCCTTCTTTGCGATATCCGTTGTACACGAAACCGAGGATATGCGCTTCCATCATTTTCATCTGACGGATAGCTTCCTGAAGTTCGCCCTTAGACGTAGATCCATGCTTTAATACTACTATATAGCCGTCCACAATTTTCGTAACTATCAAAGGGTCGGACACGCTCAGCACCGGTGGCAAGTCCAGTATCACATAGTCATACCGCTGAGTAAACGCGGCTACAAGTCTCTGCATTCTTGCAGATCCAAGCAGTTCGGAAGGATTGGGAGGAATATCCCCCGCGGTGACTACGTCGGCAAGCTCATGAATAGCTTTTCTGTGTATCTTGTCGCCTGGATTTCCAGAACTGTTGACTAAAATATTCGACAATCCGGGCGACAGCGGAAGATCAAGCTTGCTCGCAAGCGAAGGTCTTCTCATATCGCAGTCGATTAAAGCGACTTTTTTCCCCGACTCGGCCAGAGAGCACGCAAGATTAACGGACGTATAGCTTTTTCCTTCGCTCGGCGACGCGCTTGTCGTCGCTATAACCTTTCCTTTTTTTTCTCCCTCGTCTTCCGGAAAGGAAAACGTTATGCAAGTTCTAAGCAAATTATACGCTTCGGCGGACGCAAAGTCAAGGTCCGAACCGAACGTAATCGTATTTGTATCTATATTATTTTTAGACTTACTCATACTAATCCTTTAGAAATTCTATTACTTATTTTGATCGTACTTATAATAACGGTAATACCCTTTAGACGACCGCGCGTTTGCGTCCGGAACGACCGCGAGAAGCGGTATTTCGTCTCCGTAGGTCTGTATAAGCCAGTCCTCGGACGTAATTTTATCGTTCATAAGTTCGGCGACGGCAAGAGCTATTACGCTAAGAGCTAAACCGACTACAAATCCCAAAACAGTATTTTTGCTGTAACTAGGGGACGAACGAGTGTCTGGAACAATACCCATATCTACGTTTTTCACGGAACTTCCGTTGACTATGTCCGCTATTTTTTCCGGAAGCACCTTAGCGATCGTATTCGCGATCAGGCATGCCTCTTCGGCGTTTTCGCTTGTAACGGTAATGCGGAATATTTCGGTGTTGTTTTCGGACGCCGCGGAGATCATATCTTTAAGCTCGGAATAACTGTAGCTAAGATTCGCGTCTTTAATAACCTCTTCAAGAGTAAGACGCGACTTCAAAACCACGCAGTATGTGTCTACCAACGTTTTTGCGGCGCTGAGCTCGGCGCTTGAAATGCTGATCGATCCAACCGAAATATTCGAGTTGTTTACATACAGCAATATGCTTGATTGATATTTGGGAGTAACAAAAAAATAAGTATAGCTGAAGGCGATACCCGCCGCCGCAATGGAGGAAATCAAAACAATCCACCATCTTTTCGCCACCGCTCGAAGCAGTTGAAGAAGATCAATTTCTTTTACATCATTATTTTCATTCATTCGATTTTTTTCGCTCTTTCACTTAGATTTTTTCTCTCTTTTACTGCAAATAGACAAAAATAATTTACAACCATGATTCATCACAATTATATCACAACCGCGAAAAAATGTCTATAGCGCTATGCGAAAAAACAAGGATTTTTCCCATAGCTGATTTTATATAAATGTACCAAACGAGGTTCAAGTTGTTTCACTTAATTGCATAATTTTCCAATAGAATTAGGGATGCAAATGAGTATTATTATACAAACAATTCAATTCTGTTTTCACATATTATGCGACTCGTTAAGTTCTCGTACACGCGCATTTCTTCCTTTTATTACAAAAACAAACAATCCTGACGAGAGCTAAGCGTCAGAAACTATTGTTGTGATAAAAAACATATTTCTCCCGGCTGATTTATCCGATTATTCTTTCTTTAGATAAGAATACCGTATTAGCCTTATAATTACTATTTAAAAACAAAAAGCTTTATAAAATGCTTCGCCTTTTAGGTTATTGACAAAAAATATTCTAAACGTCGTTTTTATGTAAATATTTATATTATGACGGCAAATTATGAGTTTTTCAATATTTCGCTATAAATATACTTGTTTTCGCTCGTATTTTCCCATGGAAAATAATTTAGGGAAATTATTCATTTACTTTTTATTTTATATATGATATAATATTCGCGGAAAAACTTAAAAAAGTATGTCTTTCTGAAATTAGGTTTATATTTCGCAACACCGCGTTTTCAACGTCTGACGCAATTAAAATATAGAGATTTTGAAAATTTAATAACATATTTGTACAGACCGATTCTCTATTTTGATATTCCGAAAATTGCAAACGAAAAGCTTAAAGTATTTGCTCTTATTCATAAGGTTAAAAGCTTTTCTTTATTTGAACGTATTTAATTAAAGCTTTCAAATTAGAACTATTTTTTCATAGTATAAAGACAATTTGGAATAGCTTTGAATTTTATTCGGACGATTATCATATGCTTACGTCAGACGTCTCATTCCGTTTCTTTTAATATATCGCGTGGCAAACAAAGCTTTTTTATATGAAACGGAAAAATGAAAGGTCATGTTTCAAATTATGGACAAAATATCAATAGTCGTTCCTTGCTATAATGAGGAAGAAACCGTACTCGCTTTCTATACAGAGGCGGAAAGAGTAAGAAACGCTGAACTGGCAAATGTAGAATTTGAATATATTTTCGTCGACGACGGTTCAACCGATAAAACTCTTGATATTATTAAAAAGATACGATCGACTGACAAAACCGTCAGGTATGTTTCATTTTCTCGAAACTTTGGAAAGGAAGCCGCCATATCCGCCGGACTTAGCGCCTCGGTTGGAGATTATGTCGCTTTAATGGACGCAGATCTTCAGGATCCGCCGTTTATGCTGCCGCAAATGTACCGTGCGATCACTGAAGAAGGATACGATCAGGTCGGAACACGACGCGCGACAAGAAAAGGCGAGCCGGTTGTTCGTTCATTTTTCGCGCGATCGTTCTATAAAATTATAAATTTACTCTCGGATGTAGAGATGATCGACGGCGCGCGAGATTATCGCCTTATGAAGCGAAGCGTCGTTAACGCGATTCTGTCCCTTCCTGAAAAGCTTCGCTATTCAAAAGGAATATTCAGTTACGTAGGATTTAAGACAAAATGGTTATCATACGATAATGTTGAGAGAGTAGCTGGTAGCAGCAAATGGTCGTTTATAGCTCTTTTTCGATACGCCGTGTCTGGAATCGCTGACTTTTCTACCGTTCCTCTTGCCTTCCCGTTGTTCGTCGGTATACTTTTTTATATTTTATTCGCTGTGTGCGCCGTAATAGGCTTGACGAGCAAAAGCCTTTTGTCCGCGGTATGCGCCGTATGCTTTTTTACAAGCGCGACTACTCTTACATGCGTCGCTATTCTCGGAAAGTATATAGCGCAAAATTCAACTGAAATAAAGAATCGCCCTCTCTACATAGTGCGTGAAACCGAGACTGACGAAGACTAAACTAAATTTTATCGCGTAGAAAACTGACTTCATTTATAATTATAACGCATACTGAACAAAACTGTCTCGAACAACAAATGCGTCTCCGTCTCAGAGAGAGCCGGAGGCGTTTTTAGCGCTAGCAGTCTCCGCCTCGCGACGAGTATTTTTAATTTGAATACAATCAAAGGGATAACAAAATATGAAAGCCATAATAAAACGACGCGAAACTATCGCGCTTATCGTTTTGATAATTACTCTGATAACGATATATTCGTTTGTTGGATCAAAAAAAGAATATCTTCACATGGACGAAGCCTATTCGTACGGCTTATCAAATTACGATCGGGTAGAAATCGGAGATAACGAAGATTTTTACGACGAATGGCACGACGGCGAATACTATAACGACTATCTAATAGTGAACGACGATGAAAAAGGCGATTTTTCTCCTGTGTACGAAAATCAACGAGACGACGTGCATCCTCCGCTATATTATTTATTTCTTCGCATTTTCATGGAATTTTACGCGGGAAAATTTTCGATGCGTCCTGGAATCATACTTAATCTTATTATACAAATTCCGACAATACTGCTTCTGTACGCGATAGCCAAAAGATTGTTTGAATCCAAAAGACTTGCGTACGCCGCGACGTTTTTCTCATCTGTTTCACTATCCGCGCTATCGTCCGCAACGTACATAAGAATGTACGCGCTCGCCGCGTTTTTCACGCTGTTAACGGCGTGGCTTCATCTGCTCATGATGGAAAAGAAAAAAATATTCCCATACGTTCCCGCGATCGGATTATCCGCTCTTTGCGGTTCGCTTACGCACTACTATTATCTTTTCTTTTTAGCCGTGCTTTTTTTGTCGTCTGTAATCGTATTTGTAAAACTCAAAGATAAAAAGATCCTCGCCGCGTACTTATCGGCCGTCTCGGCGGCGGCTGTTCTTTCACTCGCCGTATTTCCATATTCCATAGTTCATCTTTTCTTCGGATACAGGGGACAAGGAGCCGTCGAAAATCTTACGGCCGCGCCGCGTTTTCTATTCAGCATAGGAGCGTATCTTATAAAAGTTGAAACCTTTGTTTTTAATCACATTGCGATAACAGCCGCGTTAATATGCGTCTCCGCGCTCGTCATATTAAAAAAAAGAAAAAGTTCTATAGTCTTTTATAACGGTAAATACGCCAAGTTTTTGTTTATACCTACCGCGTTTTATTTTCTTATCTCATCCATAGCGTCTCCATATATCGAGCTAAGATATCTGCTGCCCGTATGTCCGATCATATCTATACTCGCGATTTATCTTATATACGGTTTGATTCTCTCTGTTTCATCAAAAAAGACGGCGTGCGCCGTCCTCGC
>CATKFO010000088.1 GCA_949747515.1 uncultured Eubacteriales bacterium | reverse complement strand
GATAACAAAATCGAGGCGGCTAATTTAGCCGCCTCGATTTTTTGAGGTTACTTTAGTTTATAGTATAAGCGTCTCCGAACAGTACTCCGCCTACTGCGAAACGCACTTTGGTTCCAAGAGCGGGTATTGTAATTTTTACATTAGCTTTGTCGCAGGAATCTAACGTTTCGTTTATCTTTCCATAAGTAACTGTTCCGTCGGCGGATACGATAGATACGCTTCCAGACTTCCATACCGCGTCGTGAGTATTCGTCACTGTAAGCTCGGCGGCGAGGACCCCGTTTTCTTCAGATACCGAAGAAGAGATAATTATACCGTTAACGTATTTCAGAGGACCGATCTCGGCACCGTCCGTCAATCGTATATCGGATGTTTCGTCGGCGTATATTGTTTTGCCGTTAGTTTCCGCTTTATTAACTAAAGCGACAGTTTTTCCTTCGTCTACAGCTTTTTCGAGAGACGTTGAAATTTTGTTGTATATTCCCAAGATACCGTTTGCATAATCGTCGCGATCGACGGTAATTAAATAATTGGCATCGGGAATATCCCCCATTGATTTAAATTTATCCGCATATTCTCTCAGGACTTTCGTATGGGGTCTGTCCGATCCGTCCGGGTTGATAATACCGTAGTCGCTGCCTTCTCCTATACGATATCCACCGGCGAAATACCAGCAGTAAATTCCCGAAGAATATCCCTTAAGCATAGCGTCGAGAGCATATTCGTAGAGACTTTTAATTTCATTGCTCAGCAATTCGTTTTCACGGTAGTTAGAACCGATCCATGCGCTGCGTCCGAATTCCTTCCACAGAATAGGAGCGTCGGGATTGCACATTCTTGCGTATAGATTACAGAATATGGCTTGAATGCATGCGGATTTAGAATGGTTGAGAATATATCCTTCCGGTTCCATTATGTCGAGTACCGGAGCGAGCGAGCGGAAATCATACATTCCCTCAAGTCCGTTTCCGAGCGCCGTCATTCTGAATCCTAACAAATGATGCGGATCTATAGACCGAACGCTTTGGGCTATGCCGTTCCAATATACGGCTACTGAGTCGTCAAGGAAGCGCCTGTAAGCGGTAATCATCTTCAGCTCTTCCGGGGAAGGTCTTGAAGCGTCCATCAAATTGTCTGAAAGACCTATGATAGCGCCGCTCGCGTCTCTTGGAATGGCTATTCCAAATACTGCCTCGGCGGCATCGTACGAGCCGTACTGAGTTATTAACCATTCTCTCCAATGCGGATCGAGCGTTTTACGACCAAGATTTTGATATCCCGTTCCCTCGTAGTTTCCAAGTCGTCCTTCCCAGCATATATCGTATGCTGAAATAATGTCGAACTCGTCAAACCGGAGAGTTTTGATCGTTTTCTCGGTTTCAAGCGCGTTTGCAAACGATATGCGAAGGCTCATATCCGCGTACAGCCCCATATCTTCGCACATTGCGAGAAAGTCTACGATATTGTTGCTCGTAGCGATTTCTTCGTTCAGATATGAGAATACGGATACCGCGTTAAATCCAATGTCCTTTACGCGCCGCAGGTCTTCAAATATAAGATCTCTGTCGTACGCGCGGCGAGAAAAGTAGAATTCGTGCATATAACCGTTTTCATCGGCTTTTCCATTAGACGGCATATAGTTTACTCCGTAGAGTATCACCGGCTTTCCGTCTCGCATAAGATTTCCATTTTCAGAGTAAATATACTTCCGGTCGCTTTCAGCTTTAGGCGTATAGAAGGTAATATCCTGCGCCAGCCTGTCTACGGGTATTCCGTCGATATACAGCGTGGAAACGGCGCGATCAGGCTTTCCGGCGGACAGATCGTATGAAGAAGAAACAGAGGTCATAACGGATTTTTCGCCGTACTTTGAAGTAAAGTCTTCGCTTATTTCCGCGAGAATGGAATTCTCTTTCATAAGCTCTGTTTTTACGGTTACGTTTCCGCGAGCGTCGGGAGAATAGCTTACGAGAGCGCCGTAATTTACCGTTTCGTTTTCGTCGCCGAAATAAGCGTAGTTATCCGCTCCGCCTTCGATTAGACGCGACTCGGCAAGCATAAATTTCGCGGTATCCGCAACTGCTTTTATACCGTTGTCGTCGTAGAACTTTTCTCCTACTGCGGAGAAACAGCTTACGAGAGCGCCTTCATACTTATTGCGTTGAGACTGTCCTTCGAATACTGTGATCCAAGCGGCGTATCCGGAACGAAGTCCCTTCGCGTCTCTAATTTCTATAAGTGGAATCTGTCTGAAATCCCGGTCGTTTCCAAAGCCTTCTCCCTGAGTATAATACGCGCAGGAGAAAACTTCGTCCGGAAGCGCGTATTTTGCGTCGTCAACAATAAGCTGATCCTTTTCGGCTGATAAAGAGGCGGCTTCGGAGACCGGGAACGTTTCGTAATACACGGGACAGATCGTATCTATCACTACGTCCGTATCGCTTCCTCCGCCGTAAAGCTGTCCTCCGATTATCATAGCGCGTCCACCGTCTTTAAGATACGAAGCGAGAAGTTCCTGCGTTCCGAGAGGAGCAGAAGACGCGCCTACAATGATCGCGAGGTCGGAGTTATTAACGGAAAGTATATCCGCGGCGTTATCGCGGGTCGCTTTAATTACGTTTACGTCGGTAATATCCTTTTTCAGCGCGTCTATCAATTTATCAGCGTATGAAAGCGTATCGTCGCACACGTAAACTGAGACTTTTTCATCATAAATGAAATTCGAGGAGTTTTTATCGTTTCCGGGAATGCGGAGAGTCACCGGTACGGTTCCAGTAGCGGACGATTCTCCGGCTTCTGCTTTGTAAGAGATTTTTGCCGATACGGAATCTCCTCCTTTGGCCTTTTCAGCCGAGGCGGCGAGCTCAGACAGTCCTCCGGTAATCGAGACCTTAAGCTCGTTCGCAAACTGATAACCTTCAAACGGAGTCCCGCCGTCGATTTCTTCAAGTCTTGCCGCTATTTGACGAGACAATTCGGAATCATTTATTGACGATGAACGGAACATGACGCCGGTTTTTTCAATTTCTTCCGCAGCTTTTGCAATACGTTTCGTATAATATTCTTCCGGTCTTTTAGATATCATGAAGCTCATGCTTGTGCGGTAGAAGCCTCCGTTAGGACCGTGAATGTCGAATTCATACTTTCCCTGAATGCCGCCGCCTTTGTTTGCTAGGCCATATTCCGTGGATATTACGGAAAAATCTCCTGGGAACAGGCTTACTTCAAACGATTCGTCGAATCCTAAAGCGCGTCGGATTTCTTCGCTTAAAAATTTTCTCGTCAGAGTCGCCGTGTATCCGCCTGTAATTGTAATTCTATGTTTGGGACAGTTTTTTTCGATCGTTTCTTCAATAAATTTTACTTCGTCGCTTGGATCGACGGCTTGCTTTTCCAAATATTCGGTCAAGCGGGAAAGCATGGTCGCTGTTTCAGCTCTTGTGGCGTTTTTCTGCGGATTAAAGCGACCGTTATCGTCTCCCAAGATAATACCCGCTCCGCTGAGAGCTTTTACATAATTCATAGACCACCCCGATATTTTGTCTTCGTCTTTAAAGGTCGCGTCTCCCGGTTCCGGATCATAACCCTTGCAGACGAGATACCTGTATAAAAAGGCCGCTATTTCTTCCCTTGACACGTCTTTGTCGGGCATAAAAGAGCCGTCCGGATAACCGTCTGTTATTTCTTTTGAAATCGCCCACGCGACCGACGGGCCGTACCATGAATCAGGCTTTACGTCGATAAACGGAGCTGTCGTTATAGAAGTTATTTCTTCTTTAGACAGGCGCGCCAGTATAGTGACTATCATAGCTCGCGACGTTGTTTTATCCGGCGCGAATACGGTTTCTTCCACTCCTTTCATGAGGTCGTTCTCATATACGTCGCATACCGCGTTGTAAAACCAGTCTCCGGCGTTTACGTCGGTGAAGGGAAGCGCGGAGGCGAACGCTTCCGCTGCAAGCGATATCAACATTACTATGGTGATAATTGCTGAAATGATTTTTTGCTTCATTTATGATTCTTCCTTTCAATGTGTTTTGGCTCGCTTCAAGAGGTAACGATCGGATTATAACACAAATAGCATACACTGTCAATATAAGACTAATATATTTGTTAAAAACGTCTTTTGGATTTGTGCATTATGACGTACAAACGCTTTCATAAAACATATTCCAATTGAATATACTTTTCTCAGAGCGTAGTATCACAAAATAAAAATACGGAGGATCAATATGGAAAGAATAACGAGCGGGAGAGGCGGCGAAGCTCTATCCCTAATGAGATTTGACGTTAGCACGGCGCACGAGGCGGCCGAGGAATTTATTCTGCCGGACTATATGCCGGAGGTAAGACGAATCGTGTCATGTTCCGCGCACGCTCTGCCCGAGAACAAATATCTTACTCCCGGAGCCGTTGAACTGTCTGGTTTGACGACGTATTCCGTTTTATACATAGGAGACGACGGAGCCCTCTCATGCGCTCCTCTGAATTCTGAGTATTCCGTAAGGTTATCTTGTCCTGCGGACGACGGGGACGAATACGGCGCGTCAGACGTAGGGGCGTATACGACTGTGGAATCCGTGTCGTGCCGCGCGTCGGGGCCGAGAAAGCTGGCGCTGACCGCTCGTATGCGTTCGCGGGCTTTTTCAGTGTTGCGCTCGCCGATCGTTGAAAAAATAACCGCCGTAAACGAGAACGGCGAGGTAAGCGCGGCCACTACGGCCGATAGTATCGCGCTTGAACGTCACTATTCAGAAACGGAAGCGTCGTCTTTTTATTTTGAAACCGCGACTGGAACTGCGTCGGGAGAATTTCGGGAACGTGAAGGAACAAAAATGATTCTTTGCTCGGGTTCTATGGTGATAAATTCCGCGTCGGTTGAAACCGGAGGCATAGCGGTAAGAGGAGACGCGTATCTTAATTGCCTTATGCTGACGTCCGACGGAACGTATTCTTCCACTCGCGTAAAAACTCCCGTTGAAGAGCATATAAGGATTGACTCGGCGGCGCGAAATCTCAGATCCGGGGCGACGACGACCGACGAGCCTGCGCTTATGGCTACGGCTTGGGGACGAGTAGCGTCGGCGTCGGTATCCGGAGACGAGAGCGGACTTTTCCAATGGGAGATAGAATATGATATAGACGCCGAGCTTGCGACGAGCGAGAAAATATCCGTAACGGACGACGCTTATTCAACTTCCAGCGGATTTCGCCTGACAGTAAACGAACCTGAAAACGTATCTGAATTATGCTGCGGAGTTTCATCCCTTACAGTGTACGGTTCAAAACAGATAACCGGAGGCAGCGCAAAGAGCATTCCATATTCTACGGGGCGCGTTAACTATGAGCGAGCCGAGGTTACTCCCGACGGCAGAGTAGCGCTTATTGGAAATTGCGTCCTTGTGGCGGCGACCGTAGGCGACGGAGACGCGGTTCCCGAAGAAATTACTGTTCCTGTGAAATTTGAATGCGACGCAAGAATACCTGCGGGAACGACCGGGGTTCCTAACGTTAGATGTTCTATGGAAACGGCGTATACGGACGCTCGTTTAGACGGAGATAAGCTAACCGTTACGGCGGAATTGGCGATTTCTTATTCAATTACCGTTAAAAGTAAAGTCAGACATATTTCTGAGATTGAGATCGATCGTTCGTCTCCCATTGAAAAGCAGGTCAGCAGCATAAAGGTATATTTCCCGGAAGACGGCGAGGGAAGATGGGAAATAGGAAGAAGATACAGATGCGAGGACAAATGCATCCGTAAAATCGACGGCGCGGACGCATACCTTATAGCTCCGGAATGCGCTGAATAACGTTTTAAACACACGATTATAAAAAGATTCGATTTGTAGCGGATGCAAAAATCAGGAAAAACTTAACTACTACATTAATTAAAATGAGTTCGGTTCACGCCGGACTCATTTTATATCGATCAAATAAAAAAGAATAGTAGTCGCAATATATCGGCTATTATTCTTTTACTTTATTTTAATTAACCGCCTCTGAGTTAACAATAAGCGTTTTAATTCCTTTAAGTATCGCTCAGGAGGCGGAGTTTTGACAAGTTTATAACGAAGACGTAGACGTAATAAGACTTGACGTTATAACATCCTCTTGACTAACTAAAATTATAAAGTCAAAATATCCCGTATAGTTCTGATAGCATATCGTCGATAGCGTCTTCAAGATGTTCGGGAGACAAATTTTCATTGTTGAACAAAGCAACCGCGGCTTCGGCTCTATCCTTATCAGAAAATACATTCGGAATTGATTTGATAACTGCGTGCGAAGAATCTAAAACTTCTATACCGTAAACCGAGCGCTTTTGATTTATAGAATCGATAACCACATCTTCTCTTAGGTGATAAATGAAATTCATAAATATTTCTTAACTATAAAAATATTATAATGTCGTAGATTGAACCGTCGATTCGCATACTATTGCTGCCTGCGTTTATTTATTAGGAGATAATTATCAATTTTATGATTATAACTTGTTGATAATGCAGCTGAAATAACTTGCCTCCTTTCAAAAGTCTTTCTCTAATACTGTAATCGGACCGGATAATCTTAACCGTATTATTATACAACAAAATCCAATATTTTACAATGGGTTTTAATAGAAAGTTTAAATCTATATTTATATATGGAAAATTAAATAAAATACGTATAAAGCCGTGCTTTTATATTTTTGTTTTGTATAAAAAGTTTATTTACTATGCGATATGAAGACAATAAATAGCAATATTTTTTAAAATGAAATTTTATGTGAATGTTTATATCATGGCTTTATCGGATAATGTTTATGATTTCATCGATAAATATGCGTTAATTATGCGCGACTGGCAAAGTAAACATTTCACTGAGACGAATACGTTTATTTTTCTGCATAAACTGCATTGACATATTTCGACGTAAGCGCTACAATATATATGCCGTACGATATGCGTGCGCGGATTTATGCCGAACGTCGTATAGCTTTATACCGATTTCCCGAGGATAATTTCTCGGAGCGGTTTGCAGTTTACCGAAGCACGCGCGGATGATCGGTAGATTATTTATATATTCAAGCAGAGTAGGATTTTGCGCGTAAATCATTGATTTGCAGTGCCCTTTGAACGGGGAGTTGTCAAAGGGACGAAAAGCCTTTTCCAGGCTTACGGTGCAGGATCCGCATCCCACTGCTGCATTGGGAGTCTCGCGGCGTGGACTATGCCTTTACTTATCCTCCCGTTATGCGGCGTGCTGCATAACGGGAGGTGTTTTTATGACCGTAACGATATAATTATGGCGTAACAATAGCGCTATGTCTATTAGAATCGTTTTTTGAAACCAAGTAATTATCAAAAAGGAGAATTAAATTGAAACGGTCGTCTTTATATTTACGCCGTATTACGGTGTCCGCTGTGTTTCTCAGCATCGCTTTAGTCCTTAAAACCGCGTTTTCTTTCCACATTCCATTGTTTGGCGAAAATGGAATGAGCGTTGGCGTTTCGGGTATTTTTTCAATTATGCCGTCTGTTTTATTTGGACCTGCATATGGAGCGGTTGTGTCCGGCTTGTCGGATTTTTTAGGCTACCTCCTTAAACCGGTGGGGCCTTATATGCCGCTGCTTACTCTTACGGCCGCCGCAGGAGGCTTTATCAGAGGATTGATATGGACGGGGCTTCGAAAAAGAAACGGCGTTAAAATGAAAATAACGGTAGCGGCGGTTTCCGCTCTTTTAGTATTGGTAGGCGTGTGCAACGTAATGTTTTTATCGTCCGACGGGGTAAATAAAGACTTTTACAATAATGCGGGCGAGGAAAACGTCGTTATGGAGGATATGCATTTTATAAGCAAAGCGCTTATAAGGAGAACGGAGAACACTAAAAATCCTTCGGATAACTTAGCGTCTTACATTACTACGGTTACCTCCGGTATGATCGGCAGCGGCGCTTTAGGATTAATTTTAATTTTGCTTTCGGTCGTTATGTCGAAAAAATTCTACCGAGGCGAGCAGAAAGAGCAGATATCGAGACTCCTTATAGCTATGATCGTATCCGGAGTTATAATAACCACTCTGAATACCGTTATATTACGCGAGACGGTTTATGCGTCTTGGAAGGTCCTTCCGTTTACTATTGTTTGGCTTCCACGAGTTATTGAAGAACTGCTTGGAAATACTGTCAAAGCGTATTTTGTAGTTGTGCTTCTGGAAGTATTCCGTAAGCAGCGAGGCCTTAAAGAGTTATTGAATCCCAAAGAAAAATTATAATTTAAATTATTTTACGGGGGCGTGCTGTTAACGTCCCCTATAATAATATGTTCGGCTGATTAACAATGAGTTTTTGAGGAGAAAAGCAAAAAATAAAAAATTGTCCTAATTTCATAATTTTTGTAACGTTATGCCAAAAACGGTATCTAACAATTTGAAAGGCGGTGAGGGCAGGTTGGATATTGAAAACTTGTATCGGGAATATTATGGATTCATATTCAGATTCTTAATGTCTCTATGCCGTAACGAAAATTTAGCGGAAGAACTGGCTCATGAAGCTTTTTTTCGGGCTTACATAAATTTGAGAAAGCTTAGAGACGACGGCAAAGCGGCGGCGTGGCTTTGTCAAATTGCGAAAAATCTGTATTTTGCATGGTACAACGATCATAAAAAACTTGCAAGCCTTGAAGAGGCGCGGAACGCAAGAGACGAATTTAATGTTGAAGAAACCGTAGCGCTGAAAGAATCGGCCGCGGAGGCAGCGAAGTATCTGCGGGAGCTTGACGACTCGTATCGCGAGGTTTTTATGCTTCATGTGTTCGGCGAATTGCCTCTCGAAAGCATAAGCCGTATTTTTGGTAAAAGCGAGAGCTGGGCTAGAGTTACGTTTTACCGCGCCAAACAAAAAATTATTGAAAAAATGGGGGAACAGAAATGAAGTGCGACGTTATAAGAGACTTAATTCCGTTGTATATCGACGGATGCTGCTCGAAGGAGAGCCGGCGGGAGGTTGAGAAGCATCTTGAGGAATGCGAGGAATGCCGCGGAGTATACGCCTTGATGTCGTCCGAAGCTCCGGAGGAGAGGACTGAAATTATTTTCGCGGAAAAAATAAAAAACGGAAGGATCGGAATATGGAAGGCGTCGATTTTTCAGTCTTTGCTTCTGCTGTTTTCTTTCAGTCTTATAACTTTAGGAGTTTATAAGGAAGCGGCTACTCCAATTGGAAAAGAGAACGGCTTTTGGGCGTTTGCGCTGGTGATTCCGGCCGTAGGGTTTATGCTTTCTCTTGCCGGATGGTATTTTGTCAGGCTCTATGAAAGCAGAACGTCTTTTGTTTGCGCTTCGTCGGCTCTTGCGTTTATAATTACCTCGATCGCTTATATGTGGGGATGGAATCATTACTCAGATGTGGAAACGTATGCGTTTAACAATGTTTTAATGCAAATTATGACGGTAGCAGCGACGCTTGTATCTTGCGCGTTATCGTATGTTTACGCCCGGATAGTAGGAAAGGAATAGAATTTTTTAATGTGAAATATACGAGAAGCCGTTGCGGCGATATGAAAAGTGTGGCGGCGGTTGATAGTCCTATATTTCTGCGGTAAATAAAGATGAGAAGCGGTCTAATCAAATTGTCAATTGCGATTTAAGAAGATACATATATGAGAACTTATTCGATATAAAATTTGAAAGGATTGTATATATGTCAAGACAAATACGTACTTCTGCAAAAGCGGTAATTATTAAAAATGGTAAATTGCTTGCAATAAAGCTGAACGACGGCAAAGAGGAATGGTATATTTTGCCCGGCGGAGGTCAGGACGGTGAGGAAAGGCTTCCTCAGACTGTTGAACGAGAAGTAAGAGAAGAGGCGGGTATAGAGGTTCAATGCAAAGATTTACTTTTTGTTATAGAAGGGGTTCACGGCGAAAGTTTTCATAGAATTGATTTAGTATTTTTATGCGACTACTTGGGAAAAGCAAACGACGCGCCGCTTCATAACGATACTAATCAAATTGGATTTGATTGGTTGGAATTGTCTGCATTAAATAAATTACCGCTATATCCGTCAAAACTTCGTCGTCCGATAATGAATTTTTATGAGGGAAAAGAATACGCAAAGTATCTTGGAAATGAAGAGATAGGCGATCCGGAATGTTTGGAATAGATAAATATTGAGGAGTTAATATACGCATTAAAAGATGCGTTTGGCGAAAGTCTGGCTTATACAGATTTGCAAGGCGTTTATCTTCGTAATTAAGAGACAAAAACAGCGATATTTATATTATGACTGTGATTGACAATCTTACTGTATAAAATTTACATAGTAAAAATGTGTCGCCGTTATGTACGCGCCGCCGATAATATTTAAAAGTCGCCGTGTAAATCAGTATTTTATGCAACGTTTTTATCCGATTCGAAGCGTCGGTTAAATTCACAATTATTGCGCCGACGCATTGCGTCCGAATGGAATTTTATATGAAAAACAATATTGATATAAAGTCGAGTCATATACGCTTTCTGCTTGCGGCGTACGCTGTATTTCCCGTCTTTCCTTTTCTCGCGTACCTGCTAGGATTAAGTTTCGAAGTGCGAAACTATGCTGTCGCCGCCTCGGCGGAAATAGTTATATCCGCGGTTTTTTCGCTTCTCATAATAAGCATGGACGTAAAATACGGAAAATCATATGAAAGCGAGGCCCTTCTGCTCGTGATCCTTTCAACGCTTTGGCAGATCGTCTGTATATTTAAAAGCGGCGACAAGCTGGTCATATGCTTAGCTGCGATTCCGTTTGCTTTGTCGACGACGTCGTACGTAAAAGTTACGCATAATATTGAAAAGCGATTTGATTTTCTCACCGCCGTTTCCGCAGCCGCGTTTTTATTAATAATTTTTTCGTTAGGGAGCATTTTTCTTCACTTATTTTTCGACGATTTTAGCCGTACTGAAGAAATTGAACGAATTATGTCCCCTAAGGGAGACAAATATATTTTAATTTCTGAAACTGATTCCGGAGCGCTTGGACTGGACTCGAGTATAGATGTATGTTCTTCACGAATAATTGATCTTTATCTCGTCCGCATTTATAAAAGGCCTGTGAGAATATACGTAGGAGACTGGAAGCGCGAGAATCCGAACGCGGAAATTCGCTGGATAAACGACGACTGGATTGAACTGTGCGGCGAGAAGATAAGGGTTAAATAAACTTAAACGGCGTAGAACAGATCTTTTGTTCCACGCCGCTTTTTTATTCAATTTTGGTATCTTGCCCTTCGTTATCTGCAATTTTATGAGTTGCGTCCGTTCTGTTTCTGTGAGTCTTAAGAATAATCGAAACAAGCCCTTTTGAGATCGGGACCGTCGCCAACCTCGTTATTCTCGCGGTTATATACGACAGAAGCAGTACGAGGAAAAGCATGGAGAAATACATAGGAATTTTCAGAGATGCGGCTATGCTTCCGATCTGATTTGAGTAAGCGTAAATACAACCGTCGACGATGTACGAACACAAATACATTTCAAATGAACATACGGATATTTCTTTGACAATTGCAGAAATAGGTTTGGGAGCCTTTTTGATTTCATAAAAGAGAATCCATACGCACGTCGTTGCGGCGAGAACTGAGAAACAGCCGTAGTTATTCATTATAAACCACGCGTGTTCTCCGTATTTCGCAGTATAATGATAATTTACTGCAAACGGAACGAGCAGAGACGCGGCGAGTATGCATAGAACGTATCTTTTTTTTATTTTAGGGGGATATTCTGAAAGATATGCCCCGAGAAAGTAATAAGTAATCGGATAGAAGTTTTCCCACCAGTCGGGAATGAAGTCGAATGATAGCGAGATTCCCGCGAAGCTTTTTACAAAGTAGGGAAGAGCGGTTGTAAATATAAGGGTTATCAGCAAAAGAAGTTTGTTTTTTCTTGATCCAAGGGCGTTATACATAACGTTAAGAAACGGTATCAGAAGATAAAGTCCGATATACATTTCAACGTACCACGCGTATCCGTTAGCGGAAAAATTAAGAATTTTTCTGACAGAAGATATAATTCCGCTGAATTCGCCTGTATGAACGTACATGGCGACGATGGTTACGACTGATATAAACAGATACGGAACCAGTACTTTCAGTATTCCGGTATAATATTTAAACGAAAGAGTTTTCTTGCGGTTAAGCGCTCCGGTAAGAGTAATAAAAAGGGGCACGCAAATAAGCGCCAAGTAATGCAGCGCCATATACATACTCCATTTTACGCTAAGCAAATCATTACTAAGCGTCGGGACATATCCGAAAGTGTGAAGCGTTGGAACAAGTATTATCGCGATAGCTCTGATTATGTCGGGGCCGAGACGCCGTTCTGAGTTTAGCATAATGATCACCTTCAATGTTATAGACGATATCATCTGATTATACCATCGTTAGATCGACATAAATAGACATATTTTGAATGTATTTAGCGTTCAAAGGATAAAAATAAACGTATAATCGATGCAAAATAGAATCATAATGTATTTTAAATGGATTCTAAGGAGGAAAATATGGCCATCAAAAGCTTGTCTATACGAATCGACGAGGAAATGCTTCATAAGCTCCATTATATTGCCGATTACGAAGGACGTTCCGCAAACAGTCAGATACTTATTCTGATTCGAGATTCAATCGCGGAGTTTGAAGAGAAGCACGGAAAAATATTCGATAAAGAAAATAGAGAAGACTAATAAAATTATTTCACGGAATATTTTTCAGCATAGCGCTTGTTTTTTTCTCTTTATGTGATAGAATATCAATGCGGCTTACGCGGACGATCAATAAATAAACAAATATAAGGATTATCATGAAAGATATAAAAAAAATCACGAGTTTTTCGGTTGATCATCGAACGATTACTCCGGGAATATACGTGTCGAGAACGGACGGAGACGTCGTTACTTACGATCTCAGAACGCGACGTCCAAATTGCGGAGATTATATGGATAATTCCACCATGCATTCGTTCGAGCATCTTTTCGCCACGTATGTAAGAAATTCGGCTTTAGGCGATCGGGTAATATATTTTGGACCGATGGGATGTCAAACCGGATTTTACCTTCTTTTAAGAAATGTGGGAAGGGAAGAAACGCTGGATCTTGTAAAGGGAACGCTCAGGCGTATAATTTCGCACTCGGGAGCCGTTTTCGGAGCGTCGGAAATAGAATGCGGGAATTATATAAATCTTTCGGCGGAAGCGGCCCGCTCAGAGGCGGAAAAATACTTGGACGCGCTCGAATCGTCGGAGAACACTTTTGAATATCCCGCCGGGCTTGAATAAAATTACGATCTTAAACTGCGCGTTAATAACGCTAAATATTTAAAAAGGAAATATAAGACGATGATAGGAATAATCGCTGCAATGCAAGAGGAGATGGAGCTTATTTCCGAGCGAATGGAGACTCCGACAGACGAAACCGCGGGAGGTATTTCCTTTAGACGGGGGAATATCGGCGGACGCGAAGTCGTATGCGCCGTATGCGGAATCGGCAAAGTTTTCTCCTCAATGTGCGCGGAGGCTATGATTATAAAATATTCTCCGTCAATTATAATCAACACCGGCGTAGGAGGTTCGCTGACGGAAAAGCTTTCTATCGGAGATATAGCCGTGTCTTCCTCCGTATGCCAGCACGATATGGACACAACCGCTTTTGGAGACGAGCCCGGTCTTGTTCCGGGAATAGAGAAAGTATATTTTGACGCGGACGAGGACGCGGCGGACGAGCTTGAAAAAATCGCCGCTCGTATGAATATACATACGGTCAGGGGAACGATCGCTTCAGGAGATTGTTTCGTTGCCGACGCCGCTGTCAAAGAGCGTATCGTATCAAATTTCGGAGCCGTTGCTTGCGAGATGGAAGGCGGAGCTATCGGTCACGTATGCGCGGTATGCGGAGTTCCGTTCGTAGTAATTCGCGCCGTTTCAGACGACGCGTCCGGGGAAGCCACGGAAGATTATCCCGCTTTTGTATCCCAATCGGCTAAACGATCCGCCGCGATAGTGTGCGAATACGTTAGGAATGCGAAATTAGAAAGGAAATAAATAATTATGAATTCTATCGAATACCGCACGGCGAAAGTCTCGTGGCCTATTGAAAGCGGATGCGGAAATCATCGTTTTATTGTCGACGCTCCGAAGGGAGAGTATGTCCGCGCTTCTATTAAGTGGAGAAGACGCGACCTCGTTCCCGAGAGACTTGGCGTAAAGGTTATGTTTTCTCCTCAAGGAGAGGATTCGTCAGGCGGTATCGGAAGCCGCGAGATACGCGACGTACATATAGAAAGAGCTGATCGCGAGAATGGAGAGATCATCTTCCGCGCCCCGGAAGATGGGAAATACGAGCTTTACTACATGCCTTTTGGAAAGTTGGAGCCGTGGCACTGTCCTACGATGAAGTATTATACCGTAGAGCAAATGACGCCTGACGCCGGTTGGCTTGCGGGAATAACGGCGGCGGACATAAAAAACGCGACCGTAGAAGCGTATGAAAGCCGTACGGATTTCGATTCGTTCTGGCCTATGGAAATAATCCAGACTGAAGCGGAAAAACATAACTTTCTCGCGGGAGACCGGCCGTTCGAGCTTGTTGCGGAATCCAGGCTCCGTCCAGTGCGAATGGGGCGCGATCTGCCTCTTATTTGGAGGGACAGAGACGTTTCCGAGAGGGCTTCGCTTAAAGACGCCGTCGCGAAGAACGAGCACTACGCTTTTCAGATAGCGGTATGCGCTAAAGAAAAGCTTGAAAATATTTGTCTGACCTTTACGAATGAAGATAGAGAAGAATACGCTCTCGACGACTGTATATGCTTTAATTTAAACGGAACGGACACGGAAGCGAACCCAATGGTCATTCGTCGCGACGTAGACTCGGGAGAAATTTTGTCTCTTTGGTGCGGCGTAAGGTGTGAAAATCTTGAAGGCGAAAAAATTGTGATAAACGCCGCTTTGACGGCGGACAATACTGCTTTTTCTTCTTCGGTTACCGTAACTCTCGATAAGACTGACGAAATACTGCCGCGCAACGGAGACGACGATATGTGGCGGATGGGGCGTCTCTTCTGGTTGAACTCGACGATCGGAATTTCCGACGACGTGATCGCTCCGTATACTCCTGTTGAAAACGACCGTGAGAATTCAACCGTTTCTATTCTTGGACGTAAACTGACCGTAGGAGCTATGGGACTGCCCGCTTCCGTCGAATCTTTTTATAACTATGCGTGCGAGCTTGACGAAAGCGTACCTCCTATAAAAGTTCTTCATTCTCCCGTTACGCTTTCAGTCTCTTCCGGAGCCGGAAATGAAACTTTGAACTTTACTTCTTCCGAACCTCGGTGGACGAATCCGGGAACAATGAGAACTCATATAGAATCGGAATCCATTGCCGACGGACTACGCGTAGACAGCAGAGCAGATTACGAAGCGGACGGTCATATAGACGTAACGCTGAAAATTACAGCCGAGCGCGCGGGCGAATATTCCTTCCGTCTTAATATGCCCGTAAGAACGGCCGCTGCTCCTTACATGATGGGCATGTGTCACGAGGGCGGAGAGACGCCGGCTCAATGGGAATACAGATGGCTTCCCAAGCATAACGGAAATTACGTTTGGCTCGGAGGTCCCCGCGCGGGCATTCAGGTTAAGCTAATGCAGGAGACGGAGCTATGGGGGGGAGTAAAGCCTCTGCCTCGTCTGTGGTCGAACAATGGCAAAGGAGTTATCCGCCTTACGCGCCATGACGACGAAGGATACGTTTCATTCGACGCTTATACCGGAAAGGCGTATTTCGAAAAAGGACGGACCGAAATTCTTCATATGCATTTCATCGTCACGCCTTTTCATCCTGTCGACTATAAATCACACTGGACGGAGCACTATTATCACAAAAACAGCTGGAACAGCGACGAACCGATACCGTCTCTTGAAAACGCCAAAAAGTTGGGAGCGAGCATTGTTGTTCTTCATCAGGGCGGCCCTCTTAACGAAAATATAAATTATCCGTTCCTTCTTGCTCCTAAGCTGAAGGATGAAATAGATCGGGCTCACGAAATGGGGCTAAGATATAAAATATACTATACGGTTCGCGAGCTTTCAACCTGCGCCGCCGAACTGTGGGCGCTTTTATCTCTTGGCGACGAAATATTCCAGCGCGGCGGTGATGATTTCCACGTAGCCGACTATTTTAAAGACGACGGCGACAGAGTTTCGGAGAACGCGGCTACCGGAGGACCGTGGCTCATAGAGCATTTGCTTGAAGGGTATCTTCCCGCATGGCATCAGTTTCTTGCGAACGGGGAATATGATTGCGCTATCCGGACTCAGAGCAGATCGAGATGGCACAACTATTATCTGCGCGGTCTTAGATGGCTTGCGGAGGTAGTCGGTATAGACGGAATTTATCTGGACGGCATCGGCTACGACAGACATACTATGCGTCGGGTTCGCCGCGTTTTGAACGGAGTTAAGGACAACTGCGATATAGATATCCACTGCGGAAACGATCACTGCAACGAGGCGGCTTACGGATACGGAACTCCCGCCTGCATTTACCTCGAGCACTTCGCGTATGCGAACAGTATTTGGAACGGGGAGGGCTACGACTACGAAAATCAGTCTCCAAATTTCTATTTTACCGAGGTATGCGGACTTCCCTTCGGAATGATAGGCGAAATGCTTGAATCAGGAGGCAACCCATGGCGCGGTATGCTGTATGGTATGACCGCTCGCTGCGGATGGTCTCAGGGAGGAATCAGTCGTCCTATCTTCGACGTTTGGGATGATTTTGAGATTTCTCGGGCGAAGATGTATGGGTACTGGAATCCGGACTGCCCTGTAAACTGCGAAAACGACTTTATAAAAGCAACCGCATATGTAAGAGACGACGGAGAAACGCTTGTGGCTATCGCTTCGTGGACGCACTGCGTAGGATGGGATAGGCCCGTGCTTGTTTGCGTGAACAAAGAGGCGCTCGGCATTAAAGGAGATTACGAATTATACGCGCCTCCGATAGAAGGATTCCAGAAGGAGGCGACGTTCGCCGCGGACGAGCTTATAACTATACCCGAGAACAAGGGATGGCTTTTCCGTATAAAGAAAAAATAGACTTCTGACGCGGCGAGAGTAACGCTGAAGGTCATACGCGGTAAAAAACGGCTTTTCAATATTCCGATAAATTTCTTTTTTCCTCTTGATTATTTTTTAAGAATGAGATATAATATACTCATAAACGAAAATATGTTCGCGCTTGAAATTCGAATTGTTGGAGATTTATTTTTGTATATAACTCCTTCACCGAAAGGAAATTGCTTTAATTTATGAAACAGACGTCAAAAAAGGTAGCGGCTCCATCAGCGTTAGCCGATTCTCCCGAAGCAAAAAGAAAAGCTCTTGACACGGCGATAAGCCAGATTGAAAAAAACTTTGGACGCGGTACTATAATAAAAATGGGCGAGAATCCTCATATGAATATCTCCGCGGTATCGACGGGTTCGCTTACTCTTGATTTGGCCCTTGGAGTAGGCGGCCTCCCTAAAGGCAGAATCGTCGAGATATACGGTCCCGAGTCTTCCGGTAAAACTACGGTTGCTCTTCACGCTATCGCTGAGACGCAAAAGGCAGGCGGCGAGGCCGCGTTCATAGACGCCGAGCATGCGCTTGACCCTGTGTACGCTAAAGCTCTGGGGGTCGACATAGACAATCTTCTTGTTTCTCAGCCGGACAGCGGGGAGCAGGCGCTTGAAATATGCGAGGCTCTCGTTCGCTCTGGAGCGATCGATATTGTGGTTATCGACTCTGTCGCCGCGCTCGTTCCGCAGCAGGAGATTGAAGGGGACATGGGCGCTTCGCACGTAGGACTTCAGGCGCGCCTTATGTCGCAGGCCCTTCGTAAGCTTTCCGGAACAATTGCCAAGACTAACTGCATCGTAATATTTATAAACCAGCTTCGCGAAAAGGTTGGGGTCGTATACGGAAATCCTGAGACGACTACGGGCGGACGCGCGTTGAAATTCTACGCGTCAGTCAGACTTGATATCCGCAAATCGGACGTGTTGAAGTCCGGAACGGAAATATACGGGAACCATGTGAAGTGCAAGGTTGTAAAAAACAAGGTGGCGCCTCCGTTCAGAACGGCGGAATTCGATATTTTGTACGGGCACGGCATTTCAAAATCCTCTGAAATATTGGAAATCGGGATTAACAGCGGAATTATTGATAAAAGCGGAGCTTGGCTTTCATATGACGGAAACCGTCTCGGCCAGGGTAAGGAAAACGCCAGAAAGCTTATTGAAGGCGATCCCGCGCTTATGGCGGAGCTTGAGGAGAAAATACGCGCCGTCGTTGCCGAAAAAGGCGGCGATACGCTTGATGAAATGGACGACGAGGACGATATCGATATACGTTTGCTTGACCTGGACGGCGACGAATAAGAATCTGAACCCGTTATAGCGGCGCGCCCGCCGCAGTGAAGTTAAGAAGGGAGACTACCGTGAAAGTAACGACGGCGAAATATCAATGCTTTCGGAATCTCGGGGAAGTCTCCCTTGAATTTTCTCCGGGTGTAAACGTGCTTTGGGGTTTGAACGCTCAGGGAAAATCCAATATTCTTGAGGGACTGTACTATTTTGCAAGAGGACGTTCGTTCAGAGGAGCTAAAGACAGGGATTTAATAATGTTCGAGCAGCCGTTCGCAAGCGCCGAGATAGGGTTTTTACGCGACGGATCAGTCAAAGAAACGACGTTGTCCGTTACTCTTCCTAAAAACGGTAGAAAAAAGCTGGCCCGAAGCGGCGCGCCTCTAAGCGGCCCGGCGGAGATGCTCGGCTCGTTCAGGGCCGTTTTATTTTGTCCGGCTCATCTGACGATAGTAAGCGGAGGCCCGTCCGAAAGGCGCTCTTTTTTAGATATAGCTATATCTCAAACTTCGAGAGAATATATTTTTTTCCTTGCAAGGTATAAAAAATATCTTGCGGAGCGCGGAGCCTTGCTTAAGCGTTACGCTTCCGGAGGAAAGGTCGACGCGGAGGAGTGGGAAACCTACGCGTGGCAGTTAAGCGGCGCGGCCGAAAAAATATATTCCGAGCGAAAGCGATACTGCGACTTGCTTGACGGAGACGTGGCGGAATACTTTGAAAAGATGACGAACGGAAGAGAGCGTCCGGCTTTTAAATATGTTTCTAATTTTGAGACGACTTGCGACGGAGAGGAAGAGGATACTGCGGCGCGGTCTGAGGGACTGTACAGAAAGCTTACGGAAAATATTGATCGCGAAGCCGCGGCGGGATCTACCTTGTGGGGACCTCATAAGGACGACGTAAAGATTACTATAAACGATAGGGATGCCCGCTTGTTTGCGTCTCAGGGACAGGAGCGCAGCATAGCTCTTTGTATGAAATTAGCTGAAGGAGAGATATCGCGCCGTCTTACGGGAGAATATCCCGTTTTTCTGCTTGACGACGTCTTTTCTGAGCTTGACGAAAACCGCCGTCGTTTTATTATGAACGAGCTTGAAGGTCGGCAAATTATTATTACTTCATGCGAACCGTCCGCGGTTCCAGGTTCAGAAGATACATTAAATAACGAAGTTTCTTTCTTCGAAGTGTCGAACGGGGCTGTAAAATCGTCGGGGGCGGCGGAATAACGCAAAGCCTGGAAAGATACGCGATAAACTTAATAGGTTGGAGAAAAGAGTATGACCGACATAACATATACTGTCGCCGACGTATCTTCGAGGCCTCCCGCCGTATGCGTGAAATTTGTCCGCTCTGATGGAGACGCGGTAAAACTTCGCATGACGGAAAAAATATGGGAGCGATGGTCGCTGACACGAGGCGACGTCGTGACTGACGAGGCAATGGAACATATTCGTTCGGACAGCGAAAAGTGCGAAGCGACGACGAAGGCGCTATCTTATCTTTCGTATTCGTCGTATAGCGTAAAGGGATTGGAAATGAAGCTGCGCCGCGCGGGATTTTCTTCCGAGGCTTCAAGGGTTGCGGCTGAAGCGGCCGAAAAAAAAGGACTTATAGACGAGATTGAGCAGGCTTGCCGAATTGCTCGCCGTGAGGCGGAATCAAAGAGAAGAGGTCCTTCGCGCATAAAACAGGATTTGCTTGCTCACGGCTACGGAAGCGGCGCCGTCGAGACCGCTGTCGAATCTGTTGAGGAAGCCGTTTATACTATTGCTCTGGAAGAAGAACTGTCGCGCCGATGTCCCGACGGCGTCCCGGTAGAAGAGGCGGGAAGACGCAAATTAATATCCGCGCTTATCAGACGAGGTTTTTCATTATCCTCTGTGATAAAGGCAGTTGAAAAAATTGAAAATTAAGCGTGTTTCTAATAATTTAGACCCACGCTTTTTGTGTTTTTATCGGCAAAGATATAAAAAATATTTAACATATCGATAAAGGAGCTGAAAGACGGTGACATCGACGGCTTTGAAAATAATTTTGTCAACGCAGTCTGCTTATCTGACCTGCCGCATGAGCTGATTTTCAGCTCCAAAAGAGGCGAAATAATAACTATTTTTTATCTATCGCATATAAGAGGACTTTTCTCATACGATTAGCCGTCGATTTCTTTTTTATTATTAAAAAACGTCATGATAAGTTATATAAATATCGATTTTACCGAATAAAACATCATAGAGTTTAATTAAGCTAAAATAAAATTCCGCTTAATTTTATCTTATTAAAGGATTATTTTGCGATTAATCCACTCGGTAGACGCGTCCATGGCGGCGCGGCACGCGCTTGTCTGATCCAATGAATTCAGCATTACGAAATCATGTATGATTCCTTGTATTCGTAAAGCGGTTATCTCTACTCCGGCGCACCGAAGCTTTTCGGCAAAGGCCTCTCCTTCGCTGCGTAAAACATCTGCTTCACCGTTTATAATCATGGTCGGAGGAAAATACTTTAAACAATCCATACTTGCTCTAAGTGGAGAAGCGGTGATTTTATTTCGATCATCCATAGAGTTTGTATATTGTTGCCAAAACCATTTCATTCCCTCTCTATACAGATAATAATCCACGGCAAACTGGCGATAACTAGGAGTATCGAAACGGGCGTTCGTTACCGGGTAATACAACAGCAGCTTATGAATACTTTGGCCTTGGCGCATCAACGACATCAATATCATGGCGATCGCCATATTGCCGCCGACACTGTCTCCCGCCACAGTGAGCGTAGGACGACCGATCATTGAAAAGCGGTTTTCGACGATTTCCCATAAATTAGAGAGGATAAAATAGCATTGTTCAATCGCAGTAGGGTATTTTGCTTCCGGAGATCGGCTGTATTCCGGAAACACGACCAATGAATTTGTCCTTGCCGAAAGTTCTCTTACTAACTTCTCATGCGTATGAAAGCTTCCGAATACCCATCCTGCGCCGTGAATATAGAATATTACATTTTTTATTTCCGCTTCCTTGGGCGCAATAAAATATACCGGTATGTTCCCACACACTCCGGAGTTTATAAACTCTGATGATATATCGGCTGGATATTTATACACCGGAGTATCTTGCGCTTTTTCCAATACGGCTCTGCCCTGGTTGGGCGGCAACTGAAAAATCAACGGAGGTATAGAGCTTTGATTGCAGACGATCTCTGCCGCAGGTTCTAACGGAACGCATCGCTTCATATATTATTCTCCTTATATGCTGTTTGTTTACTATCATAATATGCGGATCCTCAGGCTTTGTATATTGTCAGATAAAGAGATTATAAAGAGCCGTTGTTCTTTGTTTTTGACTGTATTCGAATTTTTGCGTTGGAATCTGCCGCACAATCAGTTTGCCTTACACTCATTTTAAGCGTTATGCATCGTCTATCATAGCGTCATAGACATTTAGGAAAGCTTATAAGATGATTTTCGTCTATCAAAAAAATACTGTTTAAAATCCATAGTCATGTTATTCAAGGACTCTCCTTGCACAATTTTTTTATGTGTCCATAATCAATTCATGATATAGAGTATACAATTTAACCGCCGCGTTATCTCAGGTTGGCAATATGGGCGACGAAACATATTGGCTTTGATATGGCTTTAACGATCAAGTATAATGGCGCGCTTGTTTTGTCAGTTGGCGCGCCAATCAGTGCGGATATATTGACGCGGGTGCTATTCCGAAGTCTGCAAGTTGTGAAAACGGCGTTCAATGGTTTAAAGATAGAGGACAGTGGCTTAACGGATCTGACGAACCCGCAACCGGTATGACTGTCTTTTTTGATTGGGACAATAAGGTAACGGCGGGAGCGCAAGACGGACAATCAGATCATACGGGAATCGTTGAAAAAGTTGAAACCTGTATAATCTATGTAGCAAAAGGTAATTCAAACGATAGTTGTCATATCAATCAATACGCCGTCGAATATTATGAAATTCTTGGGTATGGCGCGCCGTTATATCAAGAATATCCGATTTTAAACAATTTGTTTTTGTGCAAAATAAATTTTGTGATAGTTAAATAGGTATTCATACATAAGATGATACAGAGCAGATTGCAGAGCGTGAAAGCGTGACGAAACAGTTAAAAACGGAACGGTTAGACAGGAAATCAAGATTTACTGTAAATTCATCGGCTTTGTCGGTGAATTATATATCATGCCCACAAAGCGGTGTGCAGCGTTGAATATGTCTTTGGCTCTGGCATATCAAAATATTGTCCTGCTTGTGTCAAGAAGATACAGAGAGAGCGTAGAATTGAGGGAAAACGTAGGAGCAGCGAGATAAAAAGACAGGTATGCATTGAACTGTCCGCAAAAAATGACCGACTGATTTATCGATCGGATAGTGACGCTAACGACAAAGAAAGATTTGAGTATTGAATACATAGAACATACAGATCATTTGTTTGGCAGTGTAGACAAAGTTGCTCAAGTTATAAGCATAACGCTAGAGTGGATATTAACTAATATATCATAATTATAACGGTTATTATATTATAAAATGCAAAAATATAACTAAGTTTTTTCTATTCAGAAAACAGTTTTAATTGATGAATCATTGTTGCTTTTTGATTATCTATACGCTATAATTAAAAATATATTAGATTTTTTGCCGGTAAGTAGATTGTTATGAAAGTTGCGAGCGCAAAAATATCGATTTAGGTATCAAGACAGAAATAAAGTCGAATTTAATCAGTAAGAACAACCGCAGAGCGGACTCGGGGAGGGTAGTAGTGAAAAAAGTAAAGAAAAAAGAAAATGTATTAAAGAATAACCTGTACATTCTGAAACTGATGCACAAAGCGAGTCCGGCAAGGATTCCACTTCGATTTATTGAAATTCTTTTGTCTGTTGCAACAAATTTCTTGTTCAACATTTTTTTAATCAGACTTGTTATCAACGGAGTTCAAACAGGACGTCCATTTTCGGAAATAGTTGGATACATTATAGCCGTCGGCGCGATTTTGATAGCGTATTACATAATTAGTAACTATTATGAAGAAATATTTCTCCCTGTATCAAAAAAGAAGATATATAAAAGCATACAACGAGAAGTGTTTAAAAAGGCGGAACAGGTAGACCTGTCGTGTTATGAAAACCCGGAATTCTACGATAAGTATATGCGAGCAGTCAACGAGACGAGCCGAGTGGCGGAAAACGTATTGTCAGGATTTGCGGGTCTTTTCTATAGTGTACTTACCGTATTTTCAGTATCGCTTGTGATATTCCTCATCGATCCGATATTTATTCTCTTCGCAATAGTTCCGATAGCTTATTCGTTCCTTTTTACAAAAAAGCTGAACCGACTGAGGTATGACCTTGATATTGAAAAGACAGCTGACTGGCGCAAAAGAGATTACATAAAGCGTTCATTTTACCTTGCGGATTATGCAAAGGAAATGCGTCTTACAGGAATCAGCAACGTTCTCTTCGGAAGATTTTTCGATTCTACCGCAAACCTCAAAAGAATAATCAAAAAGCGCGGACTCAAAATCGCCGTACTAGACTACTTTTCAATTGTAATCAGATATGTTATTCTGTATCTTGCAGCCATCATTTATTCGACCTATAAAACGGTTGTCAGAGGAACGATGATGTTCGGTGATTGTATCATAGTTATCAATAGTATTGTTGACACGTCATCTGCTATACAGGGCGTAGTTGAAGGATACATGCAGCTTCACAGCAATGCGCTAGCGGTTCGAAATCTTCGTACCTTCCTAGAATACGAGCCTAAGGTCAAGGACGGTAACTTTGAGATAGACAGCGTAAACGGCAGACATGATCTTTCGCTCCGCAACGTTAGCTTTTCATATACTGAAGGCGGAAAAGAGGCGCTTAAAAATATCAGTATTGATATAGCTCAGGGCGAAAAGATCGCGCTTGTCGGGCACAACGGCGCCGGCAAGACTACGCTTGTAAAGCTGCTCCTCAGACTTTATGATCCTACATCGGGTGAAATAAGCTTTGGGGGACGGAACATAAAAGACTATAAGCTTTCGGATTACCGAGGTCGCTTTGCCGCTGTTTTCCAGCACTATAAAGTGTTTTCCATGAGCCTGCTCAGCAATGTTCTACTGAAAAAAGATATCACAGATTCCGAGCGCGAGCTTGCGATTGAAGGAATGAAGAACAGCGGAATATACGATAAGGCAATGTCGCTTGAACACCGAGAGGACACCGTGCTGACGAGAGAATTTGACATGGACGGAACTGTGCTTTCCGGCGGTGAAAATCAAAAGGTGGCAATAGCGCGCGTGTTTGCAAAGCCGTGCGATGTTGTGATCCTTGACGAGCCGTCAAGCGCTCTTGACCCGATCGCTGAGTATAAAATGTACGAAGCTATGATGAAAGCGTGTGAAAACAAGTCGGTAGTGTACATTTCGCACAGACTCTCGTCCGCTGTGCTTGCCGACAGAGTTTACCTTCTCGAAAACGGCGAGGTTGTCGAGTGCGGAACACATGCGGAACTTTTGAAAAAGGGCGGAAAGTACGCTGATATGTGGGAAAAACAGTCCGAGCAGTATAAGGAGAATGGGGGGAAGAGCGATGAGTAAGAAAATTAAAGATTACATCTTTCTATTCAAATATGCTGCAAAGTACACTCATTTTGTATGGTGGTGTATTGCGGACGGAATCATTTGGGGAATCAACAATTCCGTAGCAAATGTCGTGTTTATAAAATATCTGTTCGACATGATAGAACAGGGAAAGCCTTTCGCTCATATAATGGCTCTCGTTGCGGTCATCGGTACATATATGCTCTTGATCTACGTATTCCACGAAAAATTCTATCAGTTTGTAAAACCGAGGACAGAGCAGGAGCTTCATGAAAAGATGCACTCAAGGCTGTTTAAGAAAGCGATGAGCCTTGACCTTGCAAAATACGACGATCCTGAATTTTACAACGACTACGTATGGGTGATGAACAATTTCGAGGGCGAGGTCATGGACGTAGCTTTCGATATCGGAAAGTTTATAAACCGGCTTCTTGCAACGAGCGTTATAATCACGCTTGTCGCAACGATCGACATGACGGTCGTAATAGCGATAGTATTTGCCGTCGCCCTGTCAGTGGTTATAAAGTATTTCAGAACTAAGCTTGAGTTTGCTAAGCAGGGAGAACTGAAGCCGTCAGAGCGCAAGGCCGAGTATGTCGGACGCGTATTCTATCTTGCTGATTACGCCGAAGAGATAAGGTTGAGCCGTGCTTCGGAAATTCTTGATTCGGATTTTTCAGACGCTCTTGATGAACAAATAGAGATTGACAAAAAGTACGGAAAAAAACTTTTGATTTGGGGACTGCTCCGCGATCTGACATCGTCTGCATTGATCAACGTTGGAATTATAACTCTTCTTGTATATAAAATAATGGTGGAAGGCTCAATCTCTCTTGGAGACTTTGCTGCGTCAATTAGCGGAACATGGGCTCTTTTCTGGCAGCTTAATAATCTGCTCGATTACTTTACAAAGTCTGCGGGACACGGCATGTATGCCGAAAAGCTCAAAAAATTTCTTGAGTGCGATCCTACGATTAGGGACACAGACGCTTCCGTTTCAGTTCCCGAGTTCAACTCACTCGCCTTGCGAGACATGAGCTTTTCATACGAGAATCCTGACAAAAATGTCTTGAAGAATATAAATCTGACGATAAAGAAGAACGAAAAGATTGCTCTTGTCGGATACAATGGAGCAGGTAAATCAACGCTTATCAAGCTTATTATGCGGCTGTACGATCCGACATCGGGCAGCATCGAATGGAACGGTGAAAATATCAAAAACTTGAAGGTGGACGAATACCGCGGCAAATTCGGAACGGTCTTTCAGGATTTTCAGATATTCGCGGTGTCGGTAGCAGAGAATGTCAAGGCTGACGTTGTAGAAGACAGCGACCGTCAAAAGATAAAAGCCGCGCTTGAAAGAAGCGGACTTTCCGCAAAAGTTTCGGAGCTTCCGTATGGAATCGAAACCGAGGTTACGAGAGAATTTTCAGAGGACGGAGCAAATCTGTCGGGAGGCGAACGTCAGAAGCTCGCCATTGCCAGAGCTTTTATGAAGGACGCGGACCTTATCATTCTCGACGAGCCGTCGTCTGCTCTTGACCCGATGAGCGAATATGAGCTGAACCACGCGATGATGGACGCGGCGAGCGACAAAACGGTAATTTTCATATCTCACAGACTTTCCACCACTATCATGGCTGACCGCATATATATGCTCTCGGACGGCGAGATAATAGAAGAGGGAAGCCACGAGGAGCTGATGGAGAGGGACGGAAAGTATGCGGAAATGTTCCGTATGCAGGCGGAAAAGTATCAGAAGGATTACATTCAGGGCGCTGCCCCAAACCCGGCTCAAGGAGATTTTTAAAAAAAGCCCCTTGAGAATTCCCAAAAACTTCCGAAATAATTACTTTTTCTAAAGTTTTTTGGTCTTACCTTTTTTACAAAAAAGGTAAGCGTATCTCTAATATAAATTTGAAAGGCAGGACACACCATGAAGTACAGAGTTGGAATTATCGGCAGCGGCTCGATTTCGGGAGCACACTCCTACGCATTTGACAAAATCAATGAAACGAATGACGATATTCAGGTTGAAAAGGTCGTAATGTGCTCGCGAAATGTAAGCCCTGAACGATGCAGTGAGCTCGGTTGGAGCGAAGCGGAACACGACTGGGAGAATGTAGTAGCGCGCGACGATATTGATGTGATCGATATTTGCGCGTACGACACAATCCATTATCCTGCGGCAAAAGCGGCTATTGAGAGCGGTAAAATGGTGATTTGCGAAAAACCGATCGCAGATACATATGAGCAGGCGTCGGAACTTGTCGCTCTTGCAGAAGCGAAAAACATAAACGCGACAGTATGCACGAACTACAGATATATGCACGACATACGCTGTATGAAGTATCTTCTCGACAGCGGAAAACTGGGAGAAATCAGACATGTGTACGGTTCGTTTACGATGGATTGGGCGGTAGATGTGAACGGATGGATGAACTGGCGGCTCGACCATAGAACAAGTCCTCTCGGTACGCTCGGCGACCTCGGAACACATCTTATCGACATGAGCCGCTTTATGGGGCTTGAGTTTAGCGAGGTGTGTGGAATGAACGAGACGTATGGACAACGCAGACCATGCGACGAAGGTTTTGCTGAGACTGAATCTAATGAGATATCGATATTTAACGCACGCTTTGATAACGGCGCGCTCGGACTTTTTGAACTTTCAAGAGTTTCCGGCGGCGGAAACGGCATGATATTTGAAATTCATGGAACAGAAGGAAACGTTCGCTGGGAAAAACGTAACATGAACTCACTTCTAACCGTTCCCGATGGAAGCTGGCGTTATGAGAGCACGCCGTCAGGCGAAATTCTGCCGTATGATTACGGCTTTGAGCACGAGTTCATACAGAACGATACATTTACGCTCTTGTTCCGGGATTTCCTCTCGCAAAACGGAAAAGCTCCGACCCTACGAGACGGAGCGGAGTGCAGCCGCGTAATTGACGCTGTGCTGAAAAGCGACAGGGAAAAGAAGTTTGTTAAGATTATTTAAAACAGGATTTTAAGCATGATAATGTAAAGTTTAAGGTCTTATAAGGTTACGAACTGCAGATACAGAAATCGCCAGATTGGAGAGATGCTGAAAGAGCTACATTTAACGGAGGGCAGAAATACCGGTTTAAAGACGGTGAACGGATGCCAAAAATTCAAAATAGCAAGACAAATCAATAAATTAAAGGTAATCGAAGCCGCCGAAAAATTGGTTATTTTCCAGCCGACCCTTAGCGAATGGGAAGGCGAACGTAAATCTCCTTATAAAGATAAGCTTGAGAATTTACGGCGTTACCACAGCTTTTCTATTAGGACGCACTGAAACTCAGGTTCAGGATCCCAAACAATCTATTCCATCGCAGACACCGCCTGCTTTTCATGGCAAGCCGGTATGGTCAGCCGAATATGGATGGTTGCTAGTGAATGCTGCAGACTGTCTGCTGACTTTTCCGGATGGTTGATTTGAGAAAGAAACTGCGAGGGTGGTATCGTATCAAAGGCCGGTTTGCCAAGAACGAGTTTGGCGTCCGTTTTTATTTGGATGCATACGGAGCTAAGTGGTTAGCCTTTAAATCGGAAATTGAATAATAAACAACAGACGTTCAGTGTAAAACTGAGCGTCTATTGTGATAATTCATGCTTTTTAAACAGGCTACCAACTGAATAATCAACATACTTTGAAATATATCAGAGCTAGCAAAAGGAGAAAGAAGAGCATTTTTCTGTCCTATACGCATCCCCCATTATCAGTATATTGTTTATTACTGAGGTTGTTTTTTCTTTATCAAAAAAGATTAAGGCGATCGTCAATTGCATAAACAAAGAAACTTCAAGAACATAATCGTTATACAATTATGGTAATCGCATAGCTCTGTTTGTAAGTAATCGCAATACGATTATACTAATAATATCAACAAATGTGCAGAGGGATTGGGGTATGATTGAAAAAAGTGTTGGAAAACGGATTCAAGAATATAGAAAAAAGAAAGGGTTGTCTCAAGATAAACTTGCTGAAATGGTAGATGTCAGCCCAAATTATCTTTCCTCATTGGAGGGAGGCATATATAACGTTAGTTTAGAATTACTGATTAAAATTATGAATTGTTTGGATTGTACTGCTAACGATTTATTTTGTGATGTGATGAAATCAGGATATAAGGTCAGATCTTCACGGCTTTCTGATATGATTGAGAAACTACCGCCAGAAGAACAAGCTCGTATTTTTAGTGTCGTAGAAACTACGATAAAAACTTTTATGATACAGTAAAGATATAATTGATAACAAAATAAAAGATCTATGAAATTTTGGATTCTTTATTTTATTGTCTAGAGGAAACCAGTAGCAGTGTTGGAGATAGGAAAAGCTTTAGCTATGCGTAGAAAAATATCCTCCTTTTGATATACTAAAAGCAGTTTGCCAACCGCCAAAGAAAACAAAAGGAGGATGCAAGTTGTGAAACTTGATAAAGAAAGTTTAGCACATACGAAATTGCTGTAAGATCAAAGCAATGAACAGTTGAGCATGAAGGAATATATCGACCCGTTTACGGGCGAGCCAGTAAAATAAGGTAAAATAATACGGCCCCTTTAGGGGATTGCAGGTGAAGCTTCCGCGGTTGACGGATTTTTCGCCGATCCTATAGGCTCGCACGGCGCTCTGGATTTGTATTCTTATTTATAGACTTAGTCTGCGGAATTGTACGGTGAAATACCGGTTACCGTAACGTTTATTACCATGTCGTCGCTTCGAAGTCCTATAGAAGAATATAGCGCTACTACGCCGTCCGCGCTATTAGAATCGTTTATTGACAGCAATCCGCTGTCGTTCATTTTACCTTCTACAATGAAACTTCCGTATATATCGTATCTTAGCTGATGATCGTCGGCTCCTTCATTTTTTACCATATAGCTTTTGCCGCCGTCGGAATACCATTTTTCCGCGTTATTGTAGGTAACGTCCTCCGCCAGCTCTCCGAAAGGATTGTTTGTGCCGCCGAAGCGGAATTCCGCGCCCTTCTTCATATGTTCGGCATATTCAAATCTTTTTTCGCGTACTAAAAAAGACACGAGATATTTTTCAGACGGAAGGTCGTAAAATTCATCGTTTTTCGGACTGTTCTTAACAAGAAGGAATCTCATCGCCACGCCGACGATGCTTAGTATAAGCAGTATTATTATTGCGACGTCGATAACGCCGATTCTTTTTTTTGAGGATTTATTTTCTTCCATACCTTTAATCATCCTTTTCCGTTTTGTTATTTGCGGAGTCTTTATTTTTTGCCGTATTTTTATCAGATTCCGTGTTTTCACAGCCTTCCGTAAGTCCTGTGTGTATTCTGTCTGCGGGATTTTTCAGCACGACTATATGAAGAGTGAAAAGTATCACCGCTATCACGGCTATTGCAATTGATTTTATAAGGTTATTCTCAATGAACATATTGTCGCACATGAATACGGCTACAAGACCCAGAATGCCGCATATTGAATATAATATTTTTACGGATTCCTTCTGCGTAAATCCCATGTCGACGAGACGGTGATGCAAATGCCCGCGATCTGCGGAGAAAGGACTTTTACCTGCGATAAGTCTGCGAACTATTGCGAAAAGCGTGTCGGCGAGGGGGAGAGCAAAAATTATAAGAGGAACGATTAAGGATATAACCGTATGCAGCTTAAACATTCCGCGTATGGATATTAACGACAGCGTGTATCCAAGAAATAGGGCTCCTGTGTCTCCCATAAATATTTTTGCAGGATTAAGATTAAACGGAAGAAAACCTACGCATGCTCCGATAAGAATTAACGTCACGAGAGCGGAACTATAATCTTGTCCCTGAATTACGATAACGCAAAAAACGGATATTGAGGAAATGGTGGATACGCCGCAGGAAAGTCCGTCGAGACCGTCGATAAAGTTAATTGCGTTCGTTAGCCCCGTTATCCAGAATATAGTGAGAGGTATGCTCCACATTCCAAGCTCAATATAACTGCCGCCAAGATTTATCTGATCGATACGTATGCCTCCGGCTACCGGTATTGCGGCCGCGGCAATTTGTACTATTAATTTTATCCACGCGTTGATTCGGAACACATCGTCGATCACGCCGACTGTGACGATAAGAAGCGCGCCTCCGATAAGTAGGAACAGATCTTTGTTTATGTCGCAGAAAAATAGAACGGTAATTAGGAAGCTAATAAATATTGCAAGGCCTCCTACTCGCGGTATAGGCTTTTTGTGCATTCTTCGGCCGTCCGCTGGGATGTCTATAGCGCCGATCTTAAATGCGAGTACTCTGACTAAAGGGGTTAGCGCGTACGAAAGCAGTATTGCGCATACAAGCCCGATAGCGCTGTATACAACGATATTGTTTTGCATTGAAAATAAAAACCTTTCTTTATGGTTCATCGTTCGCTCAAAAGGCGATAAAAACGTTTTACGAAACGACGCCGAATCAGTCGATTACTTCCATGTTTATCGTAGTAGCCGTAACAGCCATATTTCCAATAAGTAACTTAGTCTGAGAACCGATCGGCATACTTACTCCTGAATTTCCATATCCCCAGTCGTTTTTTTCCATTTCGCATCGAACGGTTACATATACGTCGAACAAGTCGTCTCGATCGTCGTATACCTCTTTGCCCCTTCCGTCGTTGCCGTTAGGATCAAGCCCCGTATCGTATGAATTTTTTATGTCCGGTTCTTTGCAGACAAATCCAAGTTCAGTATTTGTTTCTTTAGCGATAACCGCTGAATTAAGCGTTATTTTATCGTTAAAAAATTCTTTTTTCAGTCGTCCGATCTCAAGAACGTATTCGACTGTGTGCACGTCCTTAGGAGCTTCCGTTTCGTCGCTGAATACAAAGACGTATCCGAGAACGGCTATTGCGGCCGCAAGAATTATAAGTATCAGCACGTCTATAATATTGAAGCGCATTTTTTTCTTCGTCATGATTTTCGAATCCTTTCGGTTATCAAAATTATTTATTTAAATAATGTAATTCAATCGTCAGATATTGCAACGTCCATAGACGCCTCCGTCTTGTCCGCGCTTTGCAGATTCGCGACGACTGCGTTCGCGTAATCGGGAGCGTACTCGCGTCCGTTTTTTGTGAGAGCGACGGATAAACCGATAACGAGCCAAAACATAAGAGTTACACGGTAATTATACCAGGAATAATCTGTAAGACCTTGTACTAACGCTCCAATTATTCCGCACATAGGACCCGCCACGCTCATTCTTACGCATAACGCGTTATCGCTTTTATCCGACAAGTGGACTTCGTCGACGCTGTTTTTCGGAAAACGTGAAAAAAGAGTAAATCCCGATTGATACATAAGGAACAGCGCGATTAAAAATACGATAAGGCCGAAAATTCCGAGCTCTAAAGTGATTTGAATAAATAGATTGTGCGCGTGACTCGCGGCGTCGATACCTGGTAAGGCATATTCTCCGTACATTTCGCTCCATGCGGCTTTACCTACTCCAATACCGGAAAAAATATTGTCTCTCGCCATGTGCATGGCTCCTCGCCATATACTGACTCTATACGACGTCGACTTATCCGCCAAATTCCCAATGCTAGTGAAACGGTTAATAATTGAGTCGGGTAGAACGACTGATAGAAGAGGAATAGATAGAACTCCTCCCATTACAAGCCATATTGACCTTTTGTTCCATATTAATATAAGTATAAGAAAACCAAACATGAATCCAAGCCATGCGCCGCGGCTCCATGTAAGTATTAAACACATACACATACATGCGAAGCATCCAAACGAACTTTTTCTGGGAATCCATTCTCCTGAAAGGCATAAAGCCGCAGCCATGGGGATAATCATAATAAGATATTCGCCAAGCATATTCGGATTTTCAAGAGTCGCTATCGCGCGGCCGGTTATGTCTCCGAACATATCCGCGTCGAGCCATGAAGCTGTCAAGGTATCTCCCAGCACATATTGAATTATGCCGTAAAAGGAGACAAGAAGAGCAGATACGATAGCGGCGGTCATGCAGCGCATAAGCCATTTTCTCGATCGTATGCAGCATGCTACAATAAAATAAGCTCCGATAAAGCATGCGTAGAGGACGGCGGGTTCAATTGATTTTATTGAAAGAGACACAAGTCCGCCCAGTACCGTCATTACCGCGAAAACAGCTACGAAAAAATCTACTTTTTCAAAACGGAAAACTCTCTTAGATCTTATTATTTTAGCCGCGAAAGAGAAAGCTACCAACAATACGAGGGCTATCAGCGCTTTTGTAGATACGAGCGGTATTAAAAAGAACAGGAGCATGGCGCCGAACTCCGGTGTTGACAGAACGGCGTAAATCAAAATAATACCGACGAGTCCTCCTATAATAAACAAAGGCTCGATTATGAGAGAAGCGGTTCCGGCTGCAATACCAAGTATGAGGGCAAGCACGCTGCTGCCGCTTTGGTCTGGTAAAGAGCGAAAATTTCCGTCAAATCCTAAAAGCTCCAACGTTCGCGAAGCGATCTTCGATTTTGCGACGGCGTTTTGCAGGGTAGTTTTAGAGATAATAAACGGGATAGATAGTAAAATAAGTACGATTGCTTGAGCCGATATAATATAGGAACGATATTTGTCATACGAAGATTCCACAAAGAGAGATTTTATAAAAGAAAATACTCCCGTATAAACTCCGAAGGTCATAAGAAAGATACCGACGACTCTCAAACGGTATTTTAAAAACCTTCGTTTATAAGCTTCCACTGCGTTTACTATTGGAGAACGCTCGATAAGACCGGAGAGCTTGTCCTTTATTTTTCGATTTTGGCGGGAGAAAAATGATTCCTCTTTTGAAAAGGATAGATTTTTGACAGAGTAACCGCCCAATATACGCGCGAAAAAGCCCGACGTCAATAAATCGTATATTTTGCAGCATATCTTATCTAGAAAAACAAGAATCACGCTTGACTTTAGGATATCAATAAAACGAGATCTTTTTTTATGCGAAAACTTGCGATCTGAAGTTTCATGCATGCGCAATGTCCTCCGAATACATTTAATTAGAGCTAACGTTTGCCTTCCGGAAATCTAATATTGAACCTTAAAATAACTATTTTCCAGCTTAGCATATAAAGGCATTATACAATATATTCGATATTTTTTCAATATTTTTTTGGAAATAAGCCCCGCCGACTCCTGAAAATAAGGAAAAGGGCAGGGCATTGATTAGTTTTCTCCAGACTATTACCGATATATATGTTGTTTATAAATGGAGTAATAGTTATTTAATTAACGCTGATCCGCATGATTCGACGCACAAAGGTTTTCCATCGTTTGACACCCATACGTCGGTATCAGTTGGATTATAGAGCATCGTGCCGTCTGCGGACATACGTATAGACCTGCTGGCATTGACATAATCGTAGATTTCTATATTTGTAGCGCTCCAGATATCATACTCTCGTTTATGAAGGGCCGCAAGATATTCTTCAAATTTTTCCCAACTTAAAGGAGCGTTTGATTCGTCAAATTCGTACCCGTGACCCCAGATATATAGCAATTCCCCTGAATTCCAGGGCTCTTTTTCTACGCAGGAAATAAAATACTTTACCCTTGATTCCGCATTGCCTTGGTGGGTTGTAGGACGCCATACTTTAAAGTCTTCAGGAAGTAAGAAATTACCCGTTTCATTAACGGATCTTCCATAAACAATGGCGGCGGCGTCCATTGCGAGAAGGGTGTTTGAGTTGTATGTGCCGTATGGAAAGGCAAATCCGCGTACGATTGTTCCCGTAAGTTTTTCAAGCGTTTCTCGATCTCGGATAAGTTCTTTATATTGATCTGTGACGCTCATATATTCTAACCGGGGATGGCTTGCGGAATGACAAGCGACTTCATGTCCGTTATCTATATAAAGAGAACGAAGTTCGTCTCCCCGTATTCCAGTTGAATTCGAATCGGTAACTACGTCCGACATTAAATTGAATGTCGCTTTCATGCCGTACTTATTGAAGAGCTCTACAAGGCGTCTGTCCTGCATACATCCGTCGTCATAACTGAAAGTTAGAGCAAAACGTTTTCCATCTTTAAAGCGATCAAATTTTATCATATACCATTATCTCCTTAAATTTGCATACTACATTGAAATGTAGAAAAAGGTTAGTTTAACATATTGTAGCATGGAATTTTGCAATTCTCAATGATTATTCGAAAATTGTGCGTATTATAAAATTTATATTTAAATTTTTGCCTTAACAGCTTGATTATTTGCGTAATATATGCTATAATTACAATACATGGAGAGGTATCGAAGCGGTCATAAGGGGGCTGACTCGAAATCTTCTTCGCAGAAAAGAAACAAAAAATCCGAAAAGCCTTTAACGGCGCGGTTTTCCGCTGATACAACAGTATCAAAACAACAGGAGTTCTAAGAGGAATTCTAATAAAAACTGAATAAGCGTTAATCTCGCAAAAGCGAGTTAACATATACGGAGACGTATCGAAGTGGTCATAACGGGACTGACTCGAAATCAGTTGTACCTCACGGTACCGTGGGTTCGAATCCCACCGTCTCCGCCAAACCGCCTCGAAAGCCAGCCTTTCGGGGCGGTTTTACAATAAAATTCAAGAGGAAATACTTATATCGGTGGTTAAAATGGATTGGTTGAATAATGTATTTTATTTCATACAACATAATAAAATCTTGTATATTGTAATTGTTTCGATAATTGTGGGTATAGTTAATACCATTTTAATGTTTTTACAAAAAAAGACGGACAGAACATATGAAACCAACAAGTCTAAAAAAAGACATATTATTATATCTTTGATTCTGTGTATACTGGCAGCAGCTATTTCGCTGCTAATATCAATCTACTATTCCTATGAGGAATCAATATCGGTAAATAGTCCCGACGGGTATATTAAATTGTCTTTCTTTGATGGGAAATTTGCTTATCATAATTACGCTGGTCAAAATGTTTATAATTCAAACGATATCATTCAAATTTCAGACCGTTCCTTTTTCGATGACCCAGTTTCACCAATTGTATATATAACAATTATAGATGATTCCAATAAAGAGGTATATGACAGCAAAAGCGAGCATATGGACAGCTGTTTAATAGCTTTAAATTATGGTACATACACCTTAATTGCATCTTGTGATAATTATCAAAAATACACAGCAACAATAACATTAAGTCCGGAAAATAAAATTGCAAATGTATGGGAACACAAAATATTTTTTATTCCAGATGACCATTTAGCAACCGATGTGCAGATTCAAGTTGTAAGTCAAGAAGGAACTCCTTTTTCAAATTGTGAAATTAGTATTGGTTATCCTGGATATACGCTTACTGATACTACAGATGATAACGGAACGATAAACGAGTTGTTTATTCTTGCTAAAGGAGAGTACCTAGTATATATCGATTCTTTCAATGTAAGCGGAAGATTTTTTATTAATGAATTAACAGAAGATAAATCCATAATAACAGTAGCATTGAAATGATATTTTACCGTATCATAAAATAATATCAAAAAATTCTCTCATTGTCTATCAATAGTTATTTGTCTCGTTGTTTTTCATTTTCATGCTCATAGCTTTGTCGTTTTTGAATGTCCAAATTAATTCTTTGTAAATTGTCCCTGTTGGATTACTGATTTTTTCCGCTGATGCAGCATAAGTGATGATTTCCCATTTTGCAAAGTACTGTTTACCTTTCACAGTAACACCATGTAGTTTGCCTTTGCGGGCAATTTTGTGAATTTGCTGTGGCTGACATCCTATCAGCGATGCCGCCGTTTTTGTGGGCAGAGCATCGGGTAGCTCTGCCCATTTTTTTTCAAGCCACAGTCGGAAAGCGTTGCAGTTTTCCTCAGTCACCTCGATCAGCGGTCGCGGATGCCATTCGGTACGGTTAGAGAACATACCGTTCAGCTCGGCAAGGAAGCCTGTTTCATTCTCCATTCTATATTTGAACACCTCCGCATCTTCCACAAGTACCCGATATTTATGCGTTGCATGTCCCGTATTCTCATGCGGTATATAATCATGATCCATCAGATATTTCATCTTGCGTGTAGAGATGTGCAGGTATTGTCTCAATTGACATCCACTCATATATTTTTTCTCACCCATATATAAAATCATCCTTTCTCTTAGCAAAATGCACCCCATTTTCATGAGGTGCATTAATCTTTTGCTTTATTCAGTATTTCAGTTATAACATCGGCACTGCCCTGCTTGCTCGCTTTGTCAAGGTGAGCATATATATTTGCTGTGGTAGACAGATCCGAATGCCCGAGGAAGTTTGACACATTGATAAGCGGAACATCCTGTCCGATAAGAATGCTTGCGAATGTGTGTCTGAGATCATGGAACCGTATATGCCGCAGTCCGTATTTCTTCAGCAGATCACTAAAATGCTGTGTTACATAAGACGGTTTTATCAGCTCACCAAGTTCGTTGACACAGACATAATCGTCATATTTGCGGTTGTAGCTGCCCTTGAACATCTTACGGTATAACTCTTGTTTTTCTTTTTCCTCTGACAGCATTTCGAGTACAGGTTCAGGCAGGGGGAGCGTCCGTCGGCTCGATTTATTTTTCATTTCTTCAACAGGCTCTACCACCTTCTCACCGTTCACCTTGTATTCAACGATTTTTGTATCGAGCAGAACCGTTTTCTTATCCCAATCTATTCTCGACCACCGCACACCGATGGCTTCACTTCTTCGCAGTCCAAGACCTCCGCCGAGCATGATTGCAGGATAGATACTATCTGATCTCGTCAGCTCCAGCAAAGTGACAAGCTCTTCCTCAGAGTAGTTCTCGCCGTGGAATTTATTTTTCTTTGGACGGTCGATGCGGTCAAAGGGATTGGCGTCGATCATCTCGTCTTTGAACGCCTGCTGAAAGGCTTTCCGCAGGATCGCATGATAGTGTATAACAGTGTTGGCAACTACATTTTGCGAGAACAGATGCTCATAGAATTTTTCAATGTCTTTCGCCGTTATTGATCCGACTGTCAGATGCGGTTTCGGTTCAAAATACCGCCTGATCTTACCATATATCATCATATGGTAACTTTGAATGGTATTCTTTTGCAGGTTAGGTTCAGCCTTTTTGAGGTAGGCACACATATAATCGGACACTGGAATGTCCGTCGCAGGTCTGCCGCTACTGGCTACTCGCTCTGCATACTCGACTTCAAAGTTTTCCACAACCAGTCTGAATGCTTTATTGACCTTTGACTTTCCGGTATTCTCAGGCAGTCCAAGCGATCGCCATACGGATTTTGTCTTGCCGTTTTCTTTCACCTGCATTACGGCGTACAGTCTGCCTTTTTTAGCCTGTATACTTGCTGCAAAGGTGTTTCGTGTTTT
>CATKFO010000087.1 GCA_949747515.1 uncultured Eubacteriales bacterium | reverse complement strand
CAAGCGGTATTGGGAAATTTGTTGTTTTTTCTTTAGCGGTCGTGCAAGCGGCCGCTGTTTTATGCGTATTATGTACTTTCTTTCGGTGAAAGGAACGAATTAATATATACTTTCTTTTGGAGGACAAAAGAAAGTATATAAAGAAAACATGAGAAAAGCTCGCTTCGCAAAAGATCGTCGCAGCTTGCGAGCAAGCTGCTTTCGTCAGTTTGTTGAAATGAAGTATGCTTCGACAGCTATATGAGAGGCGATCAAAATGGGGAATTCGCTCAGCTGGGGGAGTTGAGCGGGAGCCGGAGTGGGTTCCAATGGCTGGGAGTTAGTTTAACAGCAAACGAGCAGGTTTGCGTTCAAAACGCGCTTTGTTAAATTTGTGGCCTTAAGTTCAACATAGATGTTGACGCATCTCTAAGGGTTTCAACATATGCGCCGCATAACAACTTGCGCCTGCTTTGCACGGCGGGAGCGAAAGAATCCGGCGCAGAGCGGCGCAAGTTCTTCATTTTGACAAACGCAAGCATATCTGTAGGAAAGCTTCGTTTCAAGGGATGCCTAAGCGGGATTGAACGATACTTCATTTGAAGCTAAAGGAAACAAAAGCCCGCGGGAGACTTTTGCCGCCGCAACAGCTTTTCACACTTCTTGCCTTCGGCATGAAGTTGTAAGCTTTTTCCAGAAAAAAGCTTGTGAGACAACTTACGCTTAACAAACTAAAAGCATCCGCCTTTTATATAAAGACGAACGCCTTTGGTTTAATTTTGCTCTTTATCTTGCCGACGAAGCCTTGTAATCATTCCCGCCGATACGAACAAAACCGCGGCGAGAATAAACGCAGAGGCTATAATCTTATCTACAGAACGATTATCAACGTTTTCATTTTCCGTTCTCCATATAGAATTCGGAAGTTCTTCTTCCGCTATAGAATAGCTGTGCGCCGTTACTCGCTTCAGGTCAAAGACTTCCTCTCCGTCCGAGTATATTACAATTCCAATAGAATTTATCTCGCTGGAATAATCATAGCCGGACAAATCGCATACCGCCCGGCAAGCCCCGTTTTCGTCCATTGCAATTTCAGAAGATTCTAGACGATATTCCGCTCTGTGTCCGCCTTTTGAGTGAAAAATAAAGACCAGTTCCGCGTTAGCGGCAATATTGTTTTCATCCGTTATAACAAAGTCAAATTCCACATACGGAGCCGCGGAAAGATTTACAGGAGTTTCAAGGGAGTTCAAAAGAATACCTGCGTTTCCTCGACCGCCCTCCGCCATACGGCACCGGAGGACCCGCTCTCCAGTTAAAGATCCCTTCTCTTCCGTTACGCCGGACGTTCCTAAAGAAGAGATTCCGTTCCCGTCGAGCCATCCGCAGGGACTGTATGAACTATAAAAATCCCAAAGACGGCAGCTTCCAATAACCTCGGCGAGATCAAATTCCGTTACTGTAAGGACTTTTTTATCAAGCAGCGTAGCACCGTTATCCTTCATTATATATTTCAGCCGCGAATAATCGTCGACGCCTATACCGTCGTTTCCTTCAAATGAAAGGATAATCGCCCGAACCGACGCGCCAGATTTGTCGCATAGCTTCTTATATTCTTCACACAAAACGTCCGTTTGAATATCTTCGTATTTTGAGGTTGAGTACGGCGTCCACATAAGGATACCGAACGAAGGAATCGAGCGATCCGTTTGACGGCATGCGGAAATAAGGCTGTCAAGACGTTCTGACGACGGAGCATCCGTAGAGTCCATGATAGCCCAAGGCATTCCTCCGAGAGACGAAACCTTTTCCGCGACAAGCGCGGCGAGTATCCGGTCCGACTTCATTCCTTTTTCTTCCGCTTTAATTCCGTCAAACGGCAGAGTTACATATATTCCCGGTATGCCTTCCGACGCCGCGCCGTACGCCATTCGCATAAGAGCCCCTGCGTTTTCAGCGGCTTCCCACTCGGTCCTGAAAGACCCGCTATAAAGAGAGTCTATGCCGGAAAAAAGTATTAACGTGCGAATGGAAGTATATCTATCGCATAAAAATTTTACCGTTGCGACAAGCATGTCAATCGCTTCATTTTCGTCTGCCTTGAGAGTATAACAACCTTTTCTTCCTATTGTTAGAAATATTCCGTCTTTATTTCTCATTGGTTTTGAAATAAGAAAGCGGATACTTACGGCTGTTCCAGCAGCTTCGTACATTCTCATATCCTTATCAATGGAGGCTATGTAATCATCGTTAAGATTAAAAGCATGTCCCCCTTGAGAGACGACGGATCCTCCCTCGGTTCCTCCCACTAATCTGTCAAGATACACGTCGATTATTACGTTGGAACATCCCGTTTCATATGCTCCAACCGGATCGCATCCGTGAAGACCCGTAATAGACGACGATGAGGGAACGGAGGAATTTTGCGTTTCAGTTCCGTTATAAGCAAATCTGGGAGAAGTGATTACGATTTCACTCTCATTCTTTTTTGAGTCAATATAAACGGCCGCGATATAAAAATAATTTTCAGCAGCCGCTCTCGGGTTGTCTTCAAGCGATACGTTAAAAACAAATCGTGAAACGGCTTTCATTTCTCCAAGAAGAATAGGCGTTCCTCCCGTAAACGGAACAGTATACAGACGAAGGGAGCATTTATCGAGTATGGAAAGAGCTCCGTCCCGAAGCCGTCCCGAAGCCTTTAGGTCTTCTCCTTTCACAGTCAGTTCAGATAAAGAAGCGAGAGGCTCGAAATATTCCGTTTCATTCGTTGGATATACGATCAGCGAACTAATAGAAACTATTCCGGCGTTCGCAAAAGACAAAAACAATCCGGAAGAATCGTCCGATATATTAAATCTAAGAATACAGTCGTTGTCGCCAGTCGTAAGAGCGCGCGCCCTCTCGTTTCCGTTTCCCGCGCTTACGACGCCGCTTTTCTCAGCCGATACGGACATTGTTAAATAGGCTACGGACGCGGAATGAGAGGAAATTGATCCCGCGTTAAAAATATCGTCGTCATTGCCGGCGGAGGAGTCAGCGCTCGTATCACCGCCCGCATCTTCTATGGAAAAAAGAACCCTTTCTCCATTGAGTCGTCCGTATGTATAATCCGGTATAAATATGCGCGCGGAATCTAAACCGTTATTTCCGCCGAGCGCGTCGGAAGAATCGTTTCCGCTGCTGGAAGAATCTCCGATTTCAAAAGGTTCAATAATAAGAGCTCCGTTTTTTTGCGATATATCCCCGCCTATTACTGCAAGCGACGGTATATTCATAGCGTTTTGAGCTGAAAAATCAACGTTTTCAGGCTCTACCGGAGAGGTGACTGCAGCCGATGAAGCGGAAGAATTGGGATCTCGTGAAAAGCTTACCGAAATAAGGGCTACTTCGGCGTCGTTTGGAAGCGCAGACGTATCAGCCGAAAAAACGGATCTCGAGCCTGCGAGGACCGGAGCCGAGAATTCAAAAGTTCCACGTTCTGTTTCTATCGTAAGAGTAACCGTAACGGTAGGAACGGCGTCGTCCGTTTCGCCTTCCGTCCCCACTTCAATGAGAAACGCAATAGCGTCTGGAAATCCTCCGGAGTTTAAGAACGAAAAAGGGGGAAAAGCAAACGAAACCCGATCGTCTCCATTCCACTTTTTTATAAAAAGTTCGGCGCCGTCGGTAAGCGTTTTCTTTTCATCGCACGACGGTTCAGGTTTATTCTCGCCTTCGTCGTCCGCGTCGCCCTGATTTTCACTTCGCGCAAAATGAAGAATATTATACTGAGGAAGGCTCTCCGACTGATAAGTATAAGCCGCCGATATGGATTCGTCTTTTTTCACGACGTCTGGAGAAATCTCCGCATTTGCGGATGCTTCGCTTGACGGTTTTGTATTGATCGTTGCGGGAACAGCGAATGAAGTATTTTTCATCGCGGCTGTCAGCGGAGATATGGGCGACAGCAGAATCGCGAGAGCCGCGGACGAGCATCTGAGAACAAAATTTTTAAAATTCATCATAGATAACGCGTTTATCGTATGCAACGCGACCTCCGATCTAACTTTTTTCGGCTGCGTTTAAAGTAAAATTACGTTATTCGTAGAGGCATACGGTAATGAGTGAAATTAGGTCAACGGCTCGCGGAGTATTTTTGCATACTGCCTCGGATATTCCCTGCCAGCTGGTCTCGCGCTCTTATAGATAACAAGAGAACGAGCGTCTCCCGATGGGAGACTGTATAAATCCGTTTTCGCCTCCGTAAGCCCAAGCTTTTTCGCCGCCGGGGCAGCCGCCGTTATTTCGTCTTCCACATTCGCCTTCATAGCGGCTATGATTCCGCCTACTTTTAAAAACGGCGCGCCCAGCTCGACGATAATCGGCAATGAAGCCACCGCCCGAGCAGTGACTATATCGAATTTACCCCTGAGACCGGTTCCTGCAAGATCTTCGGCGCGCCCAGTCTCCGCGCGTAGAGTGTCAAGTCCCAAGAGTTCGGCCGTCTCCTTTATGTAAGCGATCTTTTTGGCCGAGCTATCCACGGATAATACCGAAAACATAGGGAAAAGTCCGCTTGCCGACGCGGCTGCCAACGGAAGAGACGGAAAGCCGGCTCCCGCGCCGATATCAATAAGCCTATCGCCTTCTTTCAGAGCTCCATTTCGCTCTAAGCGGTACAAAAGCATTAGCGAATCGACAATATGCTTTTCAGCTACCGCGCGGCTTTCAAGGATAGCCGTAAGATTAAATTTCGCCGAACACTCTACAAGGCGCGCGTACAAAGCGTATATCACGCGGCGCAGCCCCTCGTCGGTAAATCTTTCGTCTCCGGGAAAAGCCCGAGCGCACAGGGATGTATAATCTTCGCAAAAATCTGTATAATCAGCTATGACAACGTCTTTTTTAGACATAATTTAACCGAGCCTTTATTAAATATAATATGATTGTTATGATCGCCCGCGCAAACTTTATTTTCTCTTTACTTGTCGAGGCTGCGAAATTCGTATCCTTCGCCTCTCGCGTAATCGATAAAGTCTCCGAGCATTTTCGTATTGGTCTCTCCAACGGTGTGCAGCATAATAACGCTTCCGTTGTGAAGCCCCGCTTTCGCCGTCTCCAGCGCGTCGGCCGGACTTTTTTGATTATCCGGGTCATAGTCGAAATATGTCCACGAGTACAAGACCTCGGTAAGTCCCATTTCATGTATCAAAGCCATGTCCCATTCCGAACACGAGCCGTACGAAGGTCTGAAATATTTCATGTATGGAGAGCCGGGAACGTACTGTTCCATCAGATCGTTTACCGATTCCACCTCGTACATAAACTCGTCCAGAGAAAGCTGGGCCATAACTTTGTGATTGTTTCCATGGTTGCCTACAATGTGACCCTCGTCCAGCATGCGCTTTACCGTCTCCGGAGCCGACGAAACGTAATGTCCGTTGAGAAAAAACGCCGCGGGAACGTTTTTTTCTTTAAGTATATCTAGAATAACGGAAGTATATCCGTTTTCATATCCGCAGTCGAAAGTAAGGTAAATGGCTTTTTGGTCGTCGTTTTTCCGATATATCGCTCCGTAACGCTCCATTGTTTCAAGAACGTCAGACGCCCTATCCCATACGACGGCGGACGTTTTTGTCTCCGGATCGTAAGAAGTCTTGCCGCAAAACCACGAACCGGTCGGATCTGAAACGGAATCTACGTCCGAGAAAAAATTGCGATTCAGACCGTTCAAAAAAGAAAAATCCGTAATTTGTTTTCCCTCGAACGTAGTATATTTTAAGTCGCCCGCAGCCTCTGAACCGGAAAACGATGCTCTGCCGGAAAGCGCCTGATCGTCGCCTTTGTTTCCAGAGGTATTCTCTCCAGGATTTACTGTCGCGTCTTCCGAGCGTGCTTCGGAAGACGACGGAGTTACTCCTACCCCGGACGGAGCGGGATCTGAAGCGCAGGAAGAAAGCGCAAGCGAGCCAAAAAGCAATAGCGCTGCGGATGAGCGGATGAATTTATGCATAGTCGTAATCATTCCTTTACTCATTGTGTTTAGAGAATAACGCGGAGCTTATAAAACAGCCCGACTGAACCTATTTCGGTAGCTCTGCTCAAATAGTATCACAAATCGAGCGCGCAGTCAACCGTTTTTAAAGAGCGGCAAAGTCGATTTTTTGCTGTCAATAGAAATATGAACCTTTTAGTTTCAAAGCTCTGAATAAATTGAGTTTTATATCTTCTTCATCCGGTTATGAAGTATGTTTTTCAGTACGAACGTATCTTGCAAGAAAATCGGACGTATTCGATATGACTTGATCTGTTACGGCGGCATACACGTCCATACTCGTATATTTATCAAACGAATACAGACTCTGAGAAATAAGTTCTTTTTTATACTAATTATAATTTTTTTAGCTACAGCTCCGGTAAACGGTTTATCCGACGTGAAATACTATCGCAATATTTTTCGCATGCAGAAATTACGTCTCTATCGAAAAACCATATGTCGACGTTGCACAATCCTTTGCATATCTGCGCTTCAAAACCGTGAAACCATACCGTTTTGTTTTCGTTGTTTACTTCTTCCTTCGCCTAATACCACGTTGGATGAACTTATCTAAAATAAACTTTGACAAATCATGAAGGCGGCAAAGCGTCATATTATCATTCTCAACGTCGACGTCTAATCGTTATGCGCCATTAAGTCCATGCGGTAACTGCCGACAACTTGAGGTTTGCCAAATTCGCTTAATTTTTCCAAAAGTCCAAGATCAATTTTTCGTCATAGATTAAAATCACTACTTTCTCTAAAAGTTACCGTCTTTTAGCTTTAAATATAACGACTGTTATCGTGCGATTACTAAATTTAAATGAATTTATTTTATATTTGTCCTAAAATCAGCGATTACCTCATTGTAAAAATGATTATCCGACAGCATAGATTTAATAGATTCAAAACTGCGCCCGCACAGTCTTTCACACAGCTGAAGCGCTTCATCATTCAAATAATTATTCGCTTCGTACCTCTTGAATCCGTTTTCTAAATTAAAAATAAAAACAGCTCCAAATTCCGTCAGATATTCATTCCAGTACCCGATTTTTAAATTTCTGCATACGAAATCCTCCCAAACGCCTGCGAGCTCATTATTAAAGGATACCGTATAATTATCGGCGCCGTCCCTCTCTATATTAAAGTCAGATTTTTTAAGTTCAAATATAGATTCATCCATTCCCATCGCATAGCTGTAACACATCATATCCAAGTTACCTCAACTTATTTTTTAACCCGTTTGTTTCCGGTAGGTAAAACAACTTTTCCGCCTTAAGAACACGCCTTCCTTCGTCGTCCGTTTGACTTACTCCCAGACCGAGGAACAATTCTCCCCTTTTCACTACGGCAAACTCTCCCTCGGATATACTGGGATTTCCTATTCTATCCATGAACAGGGCCGCGCCGCACAAAAACAATTTTGCATAAAATTCAGAAAGCTCTACTCGCTTATATTCTTCAAAAAGAGATTCGGCCGGCGCGGGAAGCGCGAGTCTTTCTTCAAAGGACATTTTTTCAATTTCTTCAATCGTATACGAATTATCAAGGGTGAAGCTGCCGGAACGAACTCGCGTCAAGGCGGACATTACCGCTCCGCAGCCGAGTTTTTTACCGATATCGGCGCACAGCGTACGAATATAAGTTCCCTTAGAACATGATACGTCGAGCTTATATGTATCTTCTGAGACTTGCTCGACCTCAATATTGTAAATGCGTACGGGACGCGGCTTTCGCTCCACTTCCCCGCCTTCCCTAGCGATATCGAGAAGTTTTCTGCCGTCTATTTTAATTGCGGAATACATAGGAGGTATTTGTTCAATATCTCCTATAAAAGATTCGGCCGCAGACTTCACTTTCTCCGGAATGGGAGGAATTCCGTCGTATTCGCTGAGTATTGATCCGGTAGCGTCTTCAGTGTCGGTTGTAACTCCCAGCTTCATTTCGGCTATATAACGTTTGTCGTAAGCGGTAACGTACTCCGACGCTTTAACAGCTCGTCCGATAAGAACAGGGAGAACTCCCGTAGCCATCGGATCAAGAGTTCCCGTATGCCCTACTCTCGACGTATCGTAAAGCCTTCGCAGAATTTGTATTATTCTGTGAGATGTAACGCCCTCATGTTTATTTATTACGAGAACGCCGCTGACGGCGTCCGGCTTTTTCCGAGCCATAATAGTCTCCATTCCGCCGAGACAAGCCTCAAACAGATTTGTCTCACGGCTTCAAATATTAGTAGCGAAGCCTCGCAAAGATTATGCGTTAGTCTTTTTTTAGCTAATAGCCGCTATAGCGGCGGAAAACGCTTCTACGGCGGCCTCCATAGCTTCCTCGGCCGAATCCGCTATAATAGAGCATCCCGCGGCCTTAACGTGTCCGCCTCCCCCGAGAGCGGCGCAAACCGAGGATACGTCCGCCTCCCCGTTTGAGCGTGAAGAAATTTTAAACTTTTTCGGTTCGGTCAGGCTTTGTTTAACGGCGATAGCTATTTCCACTCCGTCGAGAGATCGCGGTATTTCCACGGCGGCTCCAGTGTCTCCTTCCTCCAACCCCGCCTCCGTCAGATCAGCCGCCGAAAGCATAACCGCGCCGAGCTTTCCGTCGGCGTAAAGCGTTAGATTTCTTATGGCGGTTAGCTGAAGAATCAAATCTTTCATCGTTCGCTTTGAAAATAGAGAGCGGCATATCTGTTCGGTACTCATGCCTCTTTCGTCGTTTTCCGCGCCGGCCGCCGCGTCGTCGTTTATTATTTTCAGCATTTCCGCCGCGGCAATATGAGTGTTGGGAGTAACGTTGGCAAATTTGAAGGATCCCGTATCCGACACAACCGCCGCATAGCAGCGCCGGGCGGCGTCCGGAATAATCGGAAGCGTTCCTTCGTCGCGCAGGAGGCGGCAAAGTCTCCATACGATTTCTCCAGACGCCGGCGCGCAGCTGTCAACGAGATACGGAGCGAACGGTTCTCCGGCGACATGGTGGTCTATCATAAAGTCTATCCGATCCGACAGCCAGTTGAGAGAAGCAAGCTGCATTCGCGACGCAACGTCTACGGATATAACCGTGTCGTAGGAGTTAACGTCGTCGTCATCTGCGGAAATGGCAAAATCGTCTTGCTCCGGAATCAGAAACCTTAGTCTCGCCTGCACCTTATCGGGAGCTGCCACGCGAGCCTCGCTTCCAAGCGCTCGTAAAATAACTGCGAGCGCTCCGGCGGAACCGACGCAGTCTCCGTCCGGATTGGTATGGGTGAGGATAAGCGTTTTTTTAGCTTTTTTCATCCTTTCAATAACGTCGCGTTCATTTAGAGCCGGAAAAATAACGTCGCTCACGCCTTACGCCTCCTCTTCTTCCGTAATTTTATCGGAAGAGTCGCCGCGCTTCTCCCGTTCTTCGGATATTTTGTTAAGAAGAGCGGAAATATCCGCTCCGTGCTTTACGCCGTCGTCTCTCTTAAAAGTCAGCTCCGGCGTTACTCTAAGGTTAAGTCTTTCGGCAAGGCGGCTTCTCATAAACGGCGCCGCTGATTTAAGTCCCTTTTTCAATTCTTTTTCTTCATCCGGACTTGTATCGGCAAGCGTGGAATAATATACTGTGGCGAATTTAAGGTCGCCGGTCACCTGCGCGCTGTTAATGGTGATAAAAAAGTCGGATATACGTGGATCCTTAGCGTCGCGGACGATTTCTGAGAGCTCTCTCGTTACCGCGTCGTTGATTCTGTCTCTTCTGTATTTCGGCATTGTAATACCATACCTTTACTAAATAAATTATTCGTTTCTATAAAAGTTTTCGTTTTAATATAATCGCGTAATTGCGTAATTCGTAGTCGCAATCTGTGTTTATAAAGAGCGCGAGCTATACTCGCGTTATGGAAGTATAAGCGGCGTACGACTTACCGTTAACGATCATAAACATACTATACCATAGGCATGTTTATTTGCCAACCCTATTTATCAAAAGATTTTATAAATTTTCGTCATTTCAAGTTTGTTTTTATATGCGGGGATTTTTCATACGATTATAGTATGCCCCAAAATAAAGTTATATTTTGAGGCGCAAACAAACGGGAATAAAAAACTCCTCAGCCGCATAATATTTACGGAAAAAGGAAGCTGATCTGAAGCTTATCGTTATATAGTCGAACGGACGGCGTCCGGCGGGGAAAGGAATTTTCAGATGAAAAATAAACGTTTTTTTTTAAGGATTGCGGCGTGCGCGGCCATTTTAACGCTTTTAATTTCGACTGCGTCATGCAAAAGAGGAGACGGCGGAGAGGGATCGTTTTTCGGAGATTCATCTAATAAACAGTCCGACGGGAACGCAAGCTCTCCATCGGGATGGTGGAAGGGAGCTTTTGAATGCCGCGCCGTGCTAACTCATAAAAACGGAAACGACAACGGACCTGCACCCGTATCTCTAACTATTACCCGCGACGGGGACGTCTCCACAGCGACTGTTTCTGCTCCAGAAGCGCTTGCCGGAATGAGCGTTACGTCTTCTCCGGAAGGAAATCACGTCGTCTTAAATAATTATGACATTACAGTAAGCGACGAAGGTTTCGCAGGAATGAAACAAATTTTAGGAGCTCTTACATACGACGCATCCGAGGTGGAATTTAGCGGAGGAAGCGGTTCTTTTTCCGCATTTGGGGCGGACGTTACTCTGACCCTTGGAGACGACGGAAATCCGGCTCTACTGACCGTCGTTTCCGGAGGATATATAAGGGAAGCGGCTATTTCAAACTTCATTATAAAGTGACGTGTAATTAATTGATTACCCCCGAACCGGTCGGCCCTAAATCATAATCTTTTGGGCTGGTATTTTGTTTATTTTTAATTTGTATCTTAATATTACGACAAGTAATAAACAGAGTTTTTGCCGAGGAGGACGTAAAGAATAATATATTGATTAGGAAAATCAACCTCATTTAATGCTTTTTGAATTTGTATTTGTTTAGCTCCAAATAGGTTTTATATTATACAGAATCTACTCAAAAAACTCGGCGCCCCTGAAGGCGCCGAGTTTAGCTATTATAACCGTATCAATTAAATTAATACATTCCGCCCATTCCGCCGGGAGCGGGAGCTGCCGCCGGTTCCTCAGGCTGATTAGCAACGAGAGCTTCAGTCGTAAGAACAGTGGACGCAACGCTTGCGGCGTTCTGGAGAGCCGAGCGAGTAACCTTCGCCGGATCGACGATACCAGCGTCCATCATATCCACATACTTCTCGTTATAGGCGTCGAAGCCGTATCCGGTTTTTCCGCTGGTACGGATCTTGTCGACGATAACGGAGCCTTCAAAGCCAGCGTTCTCAGCGATCTGACGAACGGGAGCCTCAAGAGCGCGAAGGACGATCTTAATACCGGTGAGCTCGTCGCCTGAAGCGGCGCCGGTCAGGGCGGAAACCTTGTCGATAAGGTTCAGGTAAGCCGTTCCGCCTCCAGCTACGATTCCTTCTTCAACAGCCGCTCTCGTAGCGTTGAGAGCGTCCTCGATGCGGAGCTTCTTCTCCTTCATCTCGGTCTCCGTAGCGGCGCCGACTTTGATAACGGCTACGCCGCCGGCCAGCTTAGCAAGTCTCTCTTGGAGCTTCTCGCGGTCGAAATCGGAGGTGGTGTTTTCAATAGCGGTGCGGATCTGGTTAACGCGGGCTTTGATTTCATCAGCGTCGCCAGCTCCGTCGACTATGATAGTGTTGTCCTTATTAACCTTAACCTGTCTTGCGCGGCCCAGCTGCTCGACGGTGGTTTCCTTCAGGTCGAGACCAAGCTCGTCGCAGATAACCTGACCGCCGGTAAGAGTAGCGATATCGCGAAGCATCTCTTTTCTTCTGTCGCCAAATCCGGGAGCCTTAACGGCTACGCATACAAAGGTGCCGCGGAGCTTGTTGAGAACGAGAGTGGTGAGAGCCTCGCCCTCGACGTCTTCAGCGATAATGAGGAGCTTTTTGCCGCTCTGTACGATCTGCTCGAGAAGGGGCAGGATTTCCTGGACGTTGGAGATCTTCTTATCGGTGATAAGGATGTACGCGTCGTCGATAACGGCTTCCATTTTGTCGGTATCGGTAGCCATGTAAGGAGAAAGGTATCCGCGGTCAAACTGCATACCTTCAACGATCTCGCTGTAAGTCTCGGCAGACTTCGACTCTTCAACTGTAATTACGCCGTCGGCCGTAACCTTTTCCATTGCGTCCGCGATAAGAGTTCCGATCACGTCGTCTCCCGCGGAAACCGTGCCGACTCTCGCGATGTCTTCTGTTCCGTTAACGGGCTTCGCAATCTCTTTCAGACCGTTTACAGCCGCGTCGACAGCTTTCTGAATACCCTTGCGGATAACGATGGGGTTTGCGCCCGCCGTAACGTTCTTCATACCCTCGTGAATGAAAGCCTGAGCGAGAAGAGTAGCGGTGGTCGTGCCGTCTCCGGCTGCGTCGTTGGTTTTTGTAGCTACTTCTTTAAGAAGCTGCGCGCCCATATTCTCAGCCGCGGATTCAAGCTCGATTTCCTTAGCGATAGTCACGCCGTCGTTGGTGATGAGGGGAGAACCGAATTTCTTGTCGAGAATTACGTTGCGTCCCTTGGGACCGAGCGTGATCTTAACAGTGTTTGCGAGCTTATCGACGCCCGCGATGAGAGCCTCTCTTGCTTCGGCTCCGTAAAGTATATCCTTTGCCATAATAAATTCCTCCAAATTATTTTTTCGCGTTTTTTCAGACGCGCTTCGCCGATTTATCAGTCGGACCGCTAAATATTGAATCCTAGACGAATTTGACGGCGATAAAAATTATAATTTCCGAACCAAACGTCAGTCTTCAACGATGGCGAGAATGTCGTTCTGTCTTACGATGCTGTATTCAGAGCCGTCGCATTTAACTTCCGTACCGGAATACTTGCTGGTAATAACGCGGTCGCCCACCTTTACGGTCATTACGATTTCCTTGCCGTCCACCGTTCCTCCGGGACCAACCGCTACTACCTCCGCTACCTGTGGCTTCTCCTTCGCCGTACCGGGAAGAACAATGCCGTTCTTTGTTGTTTCTTCTGCTTCGACAGCCTTGACAACGACTCTGTCTGCTAAGGGTTTAAGCGTCATAATTTACCTCCAAAAACCGCGCGCGCTTTATTGCGCTGTTCGCGCCGTATTATTTTCCTTTTTAGCGCTCGAATTGCAAGAGCGCTAATTTCTATGTTTTATATTGTAGCCCTATAGCGTTTAAAAATCAAGTGTTTTCACCAAGCTTTACATTTAATTAACAAATTATTCCTCGCATGAGATAAAGATGAAAGAAATCCGATATATAAGGCGAAAGAATACGTAGATATAAGGAATTTGTTCGTGTTAATTATAAAAACGCCTGATTTATGCTCGTATATAAAAACGATCGTCTTCGCCGTCGTTTAAAAAAAGGCGCATAATCTCTTTTTCATCAAAATGTCGCACCCTCGCGGCAAGAGCGCTAATTTTTTTCGTAATACTGGAAATAATCAGCAATCGAACAAGGAGTAAGAGACGCTTAAAGATCTCTCACTTCTACGACCGTCAAGACGGAGCCCTTAACAGTAAAGGTAATCGATACGGTTCCATAATCCATCGTATATTCTCTCTCGTCCTCGTGATACGACGGACGAGGGTCTTGAGACAGCATTGAAAAAACAACGCTTCTGAAACGTTCCGGTATTTTTGAAGAAAGTTCCTCTCCGCACTCGACTATAAGCGAATATTCCTCGGCGGCGTCTGCAAAACCGCTGATAGCTTCCGGATGCGAGTCAGAGTATTTGATATACGGTTTTACGTCTAAAATAGGGGTTCCGTCCATAAGATCCGCGCCGCTGACAATAAGAATCTCTCCCTTGCCTTCTGCTCGCTCTACCCGTTCGAGCTTAACTGACGAAATTCCTATCGGGTTTGGTCGAAACGGAGAACGGGTGGCGAAAACTCCTACTCTGCGATTTCCGCCGAGACGAGGCGGTCTCACCGTAGGGCTCCATCCGTCGCGCGCGTTCTCGGAAAATATCCACACAAGCCAAAGATGAGAAAACCCTTCTATTCCTTTGAGAGCGCCGGTAGAACGGAACTCCTTCTCAAACACTACGGCGGATTCCATATTCCGAAGCAATCCGCTCTGCCGAGGAATACCGAATTTTCCGCGAAAATCGTTTTCTATATGCGCTATAGGGCGCATAATTATTTTTTCGTTTTTTATATCGCTCTCGCGTTCAGTCTTTTTTTCCACCGCCAAACCTCGCTTTCACTCATGTTTTTTCATTATAGACCGCGCGTAGGCTATTGTCAAGAAGGCTGTCGAAAAGTAGACGCCGCAACTTAGCATAAACTTGACAAACAAAAAGTTACGTGATATAATATTTGAAATCAAACGCCCTGCGCGGGCTAATACGGAGGTACGCTATGGAAATGATTAAAACGCTTAAGACCCGCGATCTTTGCGAGAGCGCAAAGAACGGAGGCTGCGGCGAATGCCAGACATCCTGCCAGTCGGCCTGCAAGACCAGCTGCGGCATTGCAAATCAGCAGTGTGAGAACGACGCCGACAATAAATAAAGGCCCGACAGCCTGCGCCGCCGCAATCAATGTTGGCGGCGCTTTTTTCATACTTTATTTATAGACATAGACGAAGACGAATCTGACGATCAGACCTATTAAAACGTTTATCCGGTTTAAAAAGGAATAAAAGCGAGAGAAAGACCTTCTTTAATAAAAGCATGTCGCCCCGGGGCGCGTCCATAAAAACAAAAAATTCACAGTAAAGGCAAGAATCGTAACCTATGATCCATCAATATAAGCTAAACGGCTACAATATCGTAATAGACGTCGCTTCCGGCGCGATCCACGTAGTCGACGAGGCTGCGTACGATATTATTTCCATGTATAAAACTAAAAGCGAGGATGAAATTGTTTCCGCAGTTCTCGAAAAATATAAAAACCGCCCTGAAATTACCGAATCGGAAATAAGAAATTGTATTTCATCCGTGAGCGAGCTTGAAGCGAACGGAAAGCTGTTCTCGCAGGATTCCTTTGAATCCGAGGCCGGAACGTTCAAAAAGCGAAGCGGAAACGTTATAAAAGCTCTGTGTCTGCACGTCGCCCACACATGCAATTTAAACTGTTCGTACTGTTTTGCCTCTCAGGGTAATTTTCACGGCGACAGAGGATTGATGAGCTTTGACGTGGGAAAAAGGGCCTTGGACTTTTTGGTTGAAAATTCCGGAACAAGGCGCAATCTCGAAGTGGACTTTTTCGGCGGCGAACCGCTAATGAACTGGGACGTCGTGAAGCAGCTAGTAACGTATGCCCGTGGAATAGAAAAAAAAGTGGGAAAGAATTTCCGGTTCACTCTTACGACTAATGGAATGCTTATAGACGACGACGTTATAGATTTTGCAAACCGCGAGATGTCGAACGTTGTGCTGAGCCTGGATGGAAGGAAGGAAATACACGACCGGTTCCGAGTGGATTATGCCGGTCGCGGGAGCTTCGACGTCATAACGCCTAAATTTCAAAAGTTCGTACGCGAGAGGGGCGACAAGGATTATTATATACGGGGAACGTTCACACACGCAAATCCGGACTTTCTCGCGGATATAGACGAAATGCTCTCGCTCGGGTTTGACAAGCTGAGTATGGAGCCCGTAGTCGCGGCTCCCGGAGACCCGGCCGCGTTGACGACGGAGGACAAAGCCGTCGTTATGGAACAGTACGAACGTTTGGCCGAAAGAATGCTTGAAAGAAAAAAAGAAGGAAAGCCTTTTACATTCTATCATTATATGATAGACCTTGAAGGCGGCCCTTGCATATATAAGAGAATCTCCGGATGCGGCTCGGGAACCGAGTATATGGCCGTAACGCCGTGGGGAGATCTTTACCCGTGTCACCAATTCGTGGGAGACGAGAGGTATAAGCTGGGCGACGTGTTCGACGGAGTTTCAAACGCCGCGGCTCAGGAAGAGTTCAGGGCCTGCAACGTATATACCCGTAAGGAATGCGCCGACTGCTGGGCGAAGCTATACTGTTCGGGTGGATGCGCCGCCAACGCTTATCACGCGACGGGATCGGTGAACGGCGTATATAAGGACGGCTGCGATCTGTTCCGCAAGCGTATGGAATGCGCCGTTATGCTGAAAGCAGCCGAAGCGGAGCTTGAATCCTTATAATGATGAAGCGTTTAAATTCGCCTATATGCGATTTTACCGATAAATACGCGGATTCGGGATCGATTCGCTTTCATATGCCGGGGCATAAGGGCGCGTCGTTCGTGGGATGCGAACGGCAGGATATAACCGAAATCCACGGAGCCGACTCTCTATATTGTCCGGAAGGAATAATACGCGAAAGCGAAAACGCCGCCGCCTCCCTGTTCGGAGCGGCTAAGGCGCTGTATTCTACGGAGGGGTCTTCTCAATGCATAAGAGCTATGCTTTATTTAGCAGTTCTTAATTTTAAGTCTTGTCGAAACAGAACTGAAGAACAACTTCGCCCCGCGTTTATCGCCCCGCGCAACGTACATAAAGCGTTTCTGACGGCGGTCGCCGTTCTTGACGCCGACGTCGTATGGCTTTGGCCGGAAAATGAAGACTATTCCCTCTGCCGATGCGACGTAAGCCCGGGGCAAATTGAAGACGCGATTCGAGGTAAGAATAACGTAGCCGGCGTGTATATTACAAGCCCCGATTATCTCGGCGGCTGCGCCGATATAGAAGCTATGGCCGCCGCGGCGCATAAATACGGCGTTCCGGTTTTAGTAGACGACGCTCACGGAGCGTACCGTAAATTTATTAAGCCGTCTCGGCATCCAATGGACGCGGGAGCCGACGTTTGCTGCGACAGCGCGCATAAAACATTACCGGCGCTTACCGGAGGAGCGTATCTGTTCGTATCCGAAAGCGCGCCCAGTATATTTTGCGAAAAAGCGAAAACCGCCATGGCTATGTTCGGATCAACCAGTCCGTCGTATCTCATACTTCGTTCTCTCGACAGAACGAACGCCTACGTTTCAGGGGATTATCCGGCGAGTTTAAAACAACGGGCAGATGAAGTTTCATCCTTGAAGGAACGACTTTCCTCCGCCGGCTGGAGCTTCTACGGAGACGAGCCTATGAAAATTACGATCGAAACAAAGAAATACGGATACAAAGGGTATGAGGTGTCAGAGGAGCTGGCGCGTCGAAATATAGTCTGCGAACACGCCGACGAGGATTACCTCGTTATTATGGTCTCTCCCGAAAATACTGAGAAGGAACTTTCGGCGCTTGAATCAGCTCTACGCTCTATCGAACGAAGGAAACCGTTAATGGAATCGTCTCCGAGGCTTATCCCTCCGGAATACGCCGCGTCAATCAGAGAGGCTCTTTTTTCACCTACTCAATCGGTATCCCTCGAGGAAGCGGAAGGTCGCGTAGCCGCGTCTCTGACGACGTCGTGTCCGCCGGCCGTGTCTCCGATCGCCCCGGGGGAGCGAATCAACCGCTCCGTAGTAGAAATACTCAAATACTACGGAATAAAAAAAATAGACGTTTTAAGCTGAACTTCGCCGTTTTCCTATTGCAAAAAGCAGAAGTAAGCGCTAAAATACAACGTAACGGAGCCCGGATACGCGAACCGCCGCGATTTTCCAGCTCCGCCTTATAAACGCAACGTAAATATCGTTCCGCCTAAAAGCGGAGAAACGGAGAAAAATATGTCTGACAAAAAGATAACCGTCGCCGTAGCGGGTCTCGGCTCGCGCGGAAATTCCTACGCTTCATGCTGCAAGCTCATGTCCGATAAGATCGAGATCGTCGCGTGCGCCGATATTCTTCCCGACAAACTTAAACGATTCGGCGACGAGTACGGAGTGCCCGAAGAGCGCCGCTACGCTTCCGCGGAAGAAATGCTTAAGGAAGAAAAGCTGGCCGACGTTATGTTCATCTGCACGCTGGACCGCCAGCACTACGGTCACGCTATACCCGCGCTAAAAAAGGGATACCATCTGCTTCTCGAAAAACCCGCTTCCACGGATCCGAGAGAATGTCGTGAAATCGCCAAAGTAGCGAAGGAAAACGGCCGAGAGGTCGTCGTATGCCATGTGCTTCGTTACACCCCGTTCTATCGAAAATTGAAGGAAGTTCTCGAATCAGGCGTTATCGGAAGAGTTATGATGATACAGGCGAACGAGCAGGCTACATATTGGCATCAGGCGCATTCTTTTGTACGAGGAAACTGGAGACGTTCCGACGAAACCTGTCCCATGCTTATGCAGAAGTGCTGCCACGACATGGATATACTTCTCTGGCTCACCGGAAAACACGCGGTGAGCGTATCGTCCTTCGGGGAACTCTCGCACTTTAAATCCGAGTATGCGCCGGAAGGCGCGCCGGACAGATGCGGAGAGGATTGTCCGGCATACGGCGAATGCCCGTACAGCATAAAAACCTGTTATCTTGACCGCGCCGACAGAGGCGAATTCGGATGGCCGCTCGACGTAGTGGAGCCGGAGCCGGACGCCGCTAAGCTTCGCGAAACTTTGAAGACCAGCCCGTACGGCCGCTGCGTTTATCGCTGCGATAATAACGTAGTGGATCACCAAGCGGTAAATTTACGACTAGACGACGATCTTCTGATTTCCTTTAATATGAGCGCGTTTACATCCGAAGGAGGCAGACGCATGCACGTAATGGGAACCAAGGGAGATATTACCGCGTACATGGAGGACGGAGAAATTCATGTGAACGTGTTTGGAAAAGAGCCGGAGATCGTCGACTCTCACGCTGAAACCGATCAGTTCGGGCACGGCGGCGGAGATTATAACTTAATCGTAGATCTTATAGACGTGCTGAGCGGCAAAAAAGGCGCGCTTACTTCTATCGACGCTTCCGTAGAAAGCCACGTCGTATGCGCGGCGGCCGAAGAATCGCGTCTTGGAGGCGGTAAGCTTGTAAATATAGAAGAATATGTAAAGTCTCTTAACTGATATTCGCCTCGTTTAGTTTAAAAGAATAGCAAATATAAAAGAAAATTTTAATATTTAGCCCCCTTTAAGACGACATGAAAGAGCCAATCCATTTTTTCATCCTTATTAAAGGGGCCTTTTTCTTCGTCTGTATTTATTTTTCCATATAAATCAAGTTAAAGTATTTATTAAATTTTATTTTGTCTGATATTTTTCGTCGATCTAATCTAGAAATAAAAGAGCGGACGAAACTTTTACGTCCCGCCCGCTCTTTGCGTTTAGTTAGGCATTATACCGCGCTCAAGATAGTAACCGTTGGTATAGAAGCATTTTTTCTCCTGCTCTGGAGTAAGTCCTTCGTAGTAGTAATACTTGCCGCTTGGATCAACTCCGCGAGAGGTATAGAATTTAAGATAGCGCTCGTTGTACGGAGTCGATATTCTAAGCTGCTTAGTCATTTTGTGATTTAGCAGGAACGCTCCAGTCTCATATATATACGAGTGTTTAGCGGCGTCAACGTTCATGACATAAGTGTTATTCCGCATCTCCCAGCCGTTCGGCTGAGCGTCTGACGATGCGTAAGCCTCAAATATATATGTGTATCCGCCAAGAATTAAGTTGTCCTCGATAATGCAGTCGTAATACTGGCCGTAAATAGAGCTGCTCGCAATGCCTCCGTGTCCGTACTGCTCCGTAGACTGTTTTTGAGTAACTCCATATCCCATAAACGCGAAGATATTTCCGCGGGCCACTACGTTTTCAAGATAGTTTTGAGCGACGCCGTTCTCGTCGATAGGCCCCATATGATTCCACGTCTCAATAGATGCTCCGCAGGCCGCGATAACATTGTTTTCATACAAAACATTGCGGATTACTTCCGATTTGCCTTCCGTCGAAGACGTATTCTGATGCGTTACGCCTCCGTCGCCGATATCGTGACTGTAGCACCCGGAAATCACGTATCCGTCGAACGTCCCGAAGCCTCCGATGCTTCCGTCTACTGAAGAAAGGCTTCCGCTGCTGTAACCTGCTTCGCAGTTCGTGACCGAGCAATTGTCTCCGTTTATATCGATCAGCCCCCAGGTAGAGTACTTTGCGGCAAGATTGTCAACAGTAATATTTCCTCCGCCGCCGGATATTACGTAGTTTTTGCACCCGACTTTAATATCGTCGAATCTGTCGGAAGGATTACCTCCCTCGCAGTAGAGATACAGCTTTCCATTCTTGAAATCATGGAAAAATTCCAGATCGTTCGTAAGAGCGGTCCCGGGATTTTCGCATGGCTTCTCTCCCGAGTAGTAATACTCAAGACCGTTCGAAGAGTATCCCCTATCGTACGTCAGCTTTCCTTCTCCAAACGGATTCGCTTCGTCTTTCGGTATTACTCTGACGCCGGTAGCTTCTCCTTCGTTGAATACGATAATTCCGATGTCCGCTGTTTCCCCGCAAAACTCAGGATCAGGATCGATTTCGTCCAGAACGTAGATATTCTCCCATTCCGTCTTAAGCCAATTTCCAACGCCTCCTGACTTTGTAAAATCTATAGCGCCGGTAAACAGCGGCTTGTCTCCTTTTCCGTATGCTCCGTACGTTACCCCGGAATAGAAGGAAGCGCAGGTTTTTGAGTTTTCATTATAGAATTCAGGATAGAACACGCTTCCTCTTTCGAAAAAGACGGCTTCACCGGGGCGAACCTTGCTGGTTATAACCGTATTGTTGGCTTTATAACTAACAAGGTCTTTAGGAGAGGCCCACGCCGTTTCCGGAGATTTTCCGTCGCCTTCGCTGCTGCCGTTAATCGACGATACGTACCAACACTTTTTCCCTTTTGCTGTAAACTGTTCGGGAGTAATCGCGCTTTCAGAGTTCAATATTTCTTTTATACGAGTCGAAAGCTGGTCTCCGTAAGTCTTGCGCTGAGCAGTCGTAATTTCGCTGAAATCCATAGCGGAATAGACGTAATAATTTTTCAGATAGTCGTCCTTGGAAGCGGAGCTGAACTTCTCCGCGGCGTCCTTGCCTGGGAAAAGTCCGATATAGCGGATAAGGAAGCGAGCGTCGTCGCCGTCGTTTGCAGAAAACGGCTCGAGCAAAAGCTGAGTAAAGCTCGTTTGGTCGTCAATATTGGGATTATCAGCAAGTATTCCGGACAGGTCGAGAATTAAGGTTTTCCAGCCTTCGTCCTCAGCCCCTTCAATCGCCGTGGCTTCGCCTATGGGTTTTCCCTGGTTATAAAGCTTAGTTACAGGCTTATCAAGAGAAGATTTTTCATATTTGTAGCATATTTTAGCCACCGGATATGAATCGAAATCATGACCTATCACGTTGAAGCTTATTCCCACGGTCCCAGCAGGGAGATACGTGCGGTCTTTCGCCGCGTCGGAGTAGAATGCCTCAAGAGCAGGATATGGGAATCCTTCGTCTTCTCTTAAATTAGTGTCCAATGATCCTGCGACCACCGTGCCGCCTTCGTATAGGTACTTAGCGCCGAGTATAATCGCGTCGTCCTCTGCCGAAGGAACATATCCCTGCCAGGCTTTGTCCTCGGCGGAGAGGAGATTACAGAGAATCTTAGCCGTCTCCGCTCTGGTTATCCCGTTCTCAGGATTGTAGTTTACTCCATCGTCTCCCGCCACTATTCCTGATATGCGCAAAGCCTTTACGTATTCCTCGGCCCACTCCGCTATCTTCTCCTCGTCTGTGAATATGCTCGGAGCCTT
>CATKFO010000086.1 GCA_949747515.1 uncultured Eubacteriales bacterium | reverse complement strand
TTTTCCAGAAAAAAGCTTATGAAATAATACATACTTTCTTTCGGGAAAGAAAGTAAACAAAGAAAGCATAGTGAAGCTCGCTTCGCAAGGAATCGTCGCGGCTTGACTGCAAATATGCAGACAAGCAACTTTCGTCAGCTTGTTGAAATGAAGTATGGTTCAACAGCTGCTTGTGCGGCGGTCAAAATGATGAGTTCGCTCAGCTGGTAGAGTTAAGCGAACGCCGTAGTGGGGTTCAAAAAAGTGGGGGCGGTAGTTTAACAGAAAATAAGCTAGCCTCATATTCAAGATTTTTACCCTTCTTGCCCTCGTCATGAAGCGGTCGGATTTTTTTCCGAAAAATCTAACAAATAATAAAAAACCGCTGTCTGTCAGACAACGGTTTTCCAAATGTCAATTTGCGCTCCCAGAGCTCAGATATTCGTAAAGATACTTTATCGCCTCAACATATCCGTCGAAGCCAAGACCCTTATACGTTTTTACACATGCCATGCCGGCGTACGAAACATGACGGAACTCTTCCCTCTCAGATATGTCTGTAAGATGAACCTCTACGGCAGGTATGGCCACAGCCTTAAGAGCGTCCAATATCGCAACGCTGGTATGCGTATACGCCGCGGGATTTATAACTATCCCGTCAGCGTCGTCATACGCTTGCTGTATTCTGTCGACAATGTCGCCCTCGTGATTAGACTGATAAACGTCTACTTCTATCTTAAGCGCAAGGCAGGTGTCGGTAATCAGACGCGTAAGATCGTTGTACGTATCGTGGCCGTAAAGCGTCGGCTCGCGCTTGCCAAGCATATTGAGATTAGGACCGTTTATTATCAGAAGCTTCATTTTTCCTCCCGTATATTTTCGGCAAAGTACGCCGATGCGCTTTCGTTGACTTCCAGATCCATACCAGCGTCGAGACCCAAAACGGAAATTATTTTCACAACGCATTTTTTAACCGTTTTGTCGTTCTTAACGGTAACGTCTGCAAATCTCTCGTACAGTTCGCGGCGGTCAGCAAGCATTTTTTCAAGATCCGCTCCCTGAGACAGCGGTCTCCCATCCGTCTCCAAGCGATCTATCGGTCGCTCGATATAGACGACCTTGCCGAAACGCCTAAGAGAATCGTAGTTAACCGATCTGGTTACGCATCCTCCTCCGGTGGCGATTACACGACCTGGAGTCTGAGTAATATCTGCCAGTACGTCGCTTTCAATACGACGGAATTCTTCTTCGCCGCCGTCTGCAAAAATCTCAGGTATGGACTTACCGGTCCTGTCGACTATAACTGCGTCGGAATCAATGAAATCCTTTCCCGTCGTTTTAGCAAGAGCGCGGCCTACGGAAGTTTTCCCACAGCCGGGCATTCCGATGAGAACTATATTCGACATATCCGAAGAAATTTTAGAGACTATACCTTCGATAACGGCGTCGTTATTGCCTGTACGCGACGTATAATTTGAATTCAAATTATCTCCGAGGAAAAGGCGAGACGCCTCCGCCGCCTGTTCCACAAGCATATACAATCCTCCGCACGTTGGAACGCCGGCTTTTTCAGCGTCGAGCATAAGCTTTGTTCTCAGCGGATTATAAACTATGTCGAGAACCGCCGACAAATTATCAAACGATTCGAAAGGCGACGATACGTCTAGCGAACGCGCTTTATCCAGCGGGGATGAAAAGCAGTCGGGCCACATTCCGACAGGAGTTGTATTTACTATAATGTCCGCGTCTCCGTGACGTAATATATTTTCATAGTTGTTCTCTCCCGTGCGGGAAACAGTAACAACCTCCGAAGCTCCAATACGACGAAGAACATATATTATCGCTGCAGACGCGCCGCCGCTGCCGAGAACAATAGCCTTTTTGCCATTCGGATCGACGCAAGCGCGTTTGAGCATATATTCAAAGCCCGCCGCGTCAGTATTGTCGCCTATTAGCCGCCCGCCGCGGATTAAAACAGTATTGACTCCACCGATCGCACGCGCTCTTTCCGTCAGATCGTCAAGATATTCTATTACGGCTTTTTTATACGGAACAGTAACGTTAAGTCCGGAAAATTCGCGCGCTTTTATAAACTCGCCCAGATTTTCCGGTTCAACCTCGAAAAGGCGGTATTTATAGTCGGCGAGAGCCGCATGGATCTCGGGAGAGCGGCTGTGGCCAAGCTTTCTCCCTAAAAGTCCAAACGGAAACATCAGACTACCTCCGAATAGCTTCCCAAATACTTGAATTCCTCGCAAATACCGTCAAGCTCGCAGAGCAGACGTACGAATTCTTCCGAATAAATGCTGGTCTCAAGGTCGAAATAGAACATGAACTCGAAATCACGTCCCGGGATCGGTCGGCTCTCCAGCTTCAGCAAGTTGATTCCCAAGGAATAGAATCTTGCAAGCGTTTTATAAAGAGCTCCCGGTTTATGAGGAAGAACCATCATAATGGTAGTGCGGTCCGCTCCGGGATATATTTCAAGATCGCGAGATATGCAGACGAATCTGGTGTGATTGCTGTCGCTGTCCTGAACGTTGCGGCAGATCGCCTCCAGTCCGTAAAGTTCCGCGCAGCTTATAGACGCCAATGCGGCGACGTCGCGTCTGCCGGATTTAGCCACCGTCTCCGCAGCCACGGCCGTATTCTCGCAGCAAGTCACCTTAACTCCGTCAAGACTCTTTAGATATTCCTCGCACTGATTTATAGCCTGTTCGTGGGAGAAGACTTCTTTTACCTCGGAAAGCTTTACGCCTCTTGGAACGAGAAGATTGTGGTCTATCTTAATTCGTGTTGAACGCACTATAGAAAATTTCTTGGATATCATGAGATCGTAGACCTTTTTTACAGAGCCCGCCGTACTGTTCTCAAGAGGTATAACGCCGTATTTGCAAAGTCCGCTTTCAACCGCGGAAAAAACCGACTCAAAAGTATTCATATACAATATTTTCGGCGTCTTTATCATCTTTTCAGCCGCCGTCTGAGAGTTTGCTCCTTCGACGCCCTGGCATGCGACGGTACAGCTATGCGGAAAAAGGCGTTCGGTATTGTCGATAGCTCCGCTTACCGTTCTGTAAAGCTCGGTGTCGCGTCTTGTGAGTGAATTTTGATACGATCGGCTAAGCTCGAAAAGAAGCGAATATAAAACTCTCATATAAGAGCTCATATCTTCTCCCGCAGCTTCTGAAATAGAGGCGAGCTTCTCTCTCTCTCTTTTCGCATCGAGAATCGGAAGTCCGTTCTCATTTTTATATTTCGCAATTTCTCCGGCGATAGACATGCGATCCGCAACCAGCTTTAATATCTGGTCGTCGGTTTCATCGATTTTCTTCCTGTATTCGTCAAGATTCATATTATTATTCCTCCGTTAAACTAATAAATAATCAGCATTTTCACGCCTGCCCGCGTTGTTTTTTTAATCTTATTATAAATTATTCAACTCATGCTAAAAATGAAAGTCGCTATATTAAACTGCGAGAGGCAGTCCTGATTCAAGCCATGCGTCGAGCAGAGCTATAGCGCACGCCGCCTCCACGCATGGAAGCGCGCGAAGAGCTATGCAGGGATCGTGTCGTCCGCCTATGGTAAGCTCTGTTTCGCGCATTTCTTTTAAATTCACGCTCTTCTGTTCCTTGCCTATAGATGGGGTAGGTTTCATCGCCACGCGGAAATCCACCGGCATCCCCGACGTGATTCCGCCGAGAATTCCGCCGTGATTGTTCGTATCCGTTACAACGCGTCCGTCCTTAACGGTAAAAGGATCGTTATGCTCGCTTCCGCGCATTGAGGCTGCCTCAAAGCCTCTGCCGAATTCTATACCGCGAACGCCTGGTATTCCAAACACGATGGAGGCGATCCTATTCTCCATTCCGTCGAATATGGGGTCTCCCAGGCCTACCGGGACTCCATCGGCGACGCACCGTATTATTCCGCCCACGGAATCTCCGTCTCGGCGAGCGTCCGAAATCACGCTCAGCATCTCTTCCTCAGAGCCGGAGACTCCGCCGATAGACTCTACGGACGCGGACACCTTTACTCCGTTGCGTTCAAGCGCTCCGAGACACAGGGCCCCAGCCACGCACAGAGGAGCCGTAAGTCTGCCGGAAAAATGCCCGCCGCCGCTCATATCGGCAAATCCTCCATACTTTACTGTCGACGTATAGTCGGCGTGAGACGGTCTCGGAATTCCGGAGAGCTTATCGTAGTCCCTGGAGTGCGCGTCAGTATTGCGTATGACGGCGCATATTGGAGCTCCGCATGTAACGCCGTCCTTTATTCCGGACAAAAATTCCGGAACGTCCGCCTCGCGTCGCGGAGTCGAATACTTATCGCGTCCCGGCGCTCGGCGGCTCATGAACCGACTCAGAGCCTCCATATCTACAGCGTGCCCCGCCGGAAAAGAATCTATCGTCACGCCTATAGCCGGAGAATGAGACTGACCGAACACGGATATCTTCAGCGTTTTTCCATAAATACTTCCCATGTCGTTACGATTATGCCTTTCTTTGAATTTGTTTCGTCTTGTACCGTTTCGCTCTGTCAATCGCAAAAACTTAATCTACTACACCGTTTCTTCAAGAATTACATCGCCGCCGAGAGCGGCAAAATCATTCCAAAAATCAGGATAAGATTTGCTTACGGTTTCAGCTCCGTCGATAACTACCTCGCCGTCGCAAATCAAAGACAACACGGCGGCGGACATAGCGATCCTATGGTCCCCATGCGCGTTGACGCGTCCTCCGGAAAGCCTTCCGCAACCGTATACGGAAAGTCCGTCGTCATGCTCAACGACGCGCCCTCCGCAGGCAGATATCATCTCGGACACCGTAGCCAGTCTGTCGCTTTCTTTCAGCCTCAGACGCGACGCTCCTTTAATCTCCGTTATTCCCTCCGCTCCGCATGCCGCGACCGCCATAGCCGGAACGGCGTCAGGTATATCCGACGCGTCAAACTCTATGCCGTGAAGAAAATATTCCTCCGAGGTCTTTTCTATAGCTCCGTCGGAAGGATTAAAGCTGAAGGACGCGCCCATTTTTTCAAGAAGACTCAGCGCCGCTACGTCCCCCTGTAAAGAGTTACCGTCCATGCCTGATAACGTTATATTCGAACCAAGCGCGTCGGCTGTCGCCCAAAAGGTCGCAGACGACCAGTCCCCCTCGGCCGTTAGTTTTCTCGGAGATTTATACGAGCCTGAAACAGTATATACGTTATCCCGCTCTTTAACGGAAACGCTGAATTTCTTCATTACATCTACAGTCATATTTATATAGCCTTTAGACTCGCATTTTCCGGTAACGGTTATCCTTCCGCCGCCGATTATCGGCAGCGCCATGAGCAATCCGCTTATAAACTGTGAAGAAACGCCTCCGTCGATAGAGAAATTGTTTTCGCTTGAGTTTCCGAAAAATTTCCCCAAGCATGAAATTATATTCTTATCTCGAACGATTGAGCAACCGTTATCTTCAAGCAAAGAATCTAGCGGAGCCAACGGTCTTTCGGATAACCTTCCTTCTGTAAAAAACGATGCATCTGCTCCAAGCGCAGCGACTACGGGAAGCAAAAATCTAAGCGTGGAGCCGCTTTCCGAACAACGCAGCATGGCTCCGCGAATTATGCTATTCCGCGTTATAGGAGACACGCGAAAACCAAATGACTCGCTATCCACCGTCGCTCCAATGGAACGCATGCAATCGGCCGTTGCGATTATATCGTTGGATCTCCCATAAAAACGTATTTCAGTAGGAATATCGGCCAATGCGGCGCATATCAGAGCTCTGTGAACCTGTGATTTTGAAGACGGAACAGTGACGACGCCTGACAGACTTTTTCCTTTTATTGTCGCTTTCATCACTCGTCGTCTCCTTCGTCGTCTATACCTGCGCGGATAAATTTCATCAGTTCCTCGTCGTTCATAGACACAATTTCGCATTTTCCTATATCCCGAACAACGATCAGCGAAGTTTTGTTTCCAGATCGCTTTTTGTCATGCCGGACAACGCCGAATATTTCTTCGCCTCCGTAAGGAACATCCGTAGGATGGCCTAAGGATGCAACGGCGGCCGATATTTTTGCAGCGCATTCACTTGAGCAGTATCCGAAAGAAGCCGACGATCTCGCGACCGCAGCCATACCTCTTCCAACCGCCTCGCCGTGAGTTACTGAAAAGGAGCTGAGCTTCTCAATGGCGTGGCCGATAGTATGACCCAAATTTAGAAGAGCCCGTTCGCCTCTGTCAAACTCGTCGTCGCCAACTATTTTCGCTTTAATTTTAACGCAGCGAGCGATTACGTCTTCTGCGTCGAAGCTTCCGCCTCCGATTGAATTAAAAAGAGTCTTGTCGGCCAGTATTCCGCATTTTAAGGCTTCGCTCATACCGTCCGCAAACGTTTTCTTATCAAGTGATTCGAGCAAATCGGGATCACACAAAACCAGCGACGGCTGATGAAACGCGCCCGCAAGATTTTTCCCCACCGGAAGGTCGACGCCCGTCTTACCCCCGACAGATGAATCGACTGCGGCAAGCAGCGTAGTCGGAATTTGAATAAATTTAATACCTCTCAGATACGTAGCGGCCGCAAATCCGGAAAGATCGCCGGTAACTCCTCCGCCGAGGGCTATAACGGTATCCGCGCGGGTTAACGCGGAGTTTCCAAGAAAATCAAGAATATTTCCGTATGTGGATAATGTTTTAGACGCTTCTCCGTGAGGAAAGACAAATTTATCGACCGAATAACCGCCTCGTTTAAGTTGTTCCACAAGTCTATCGCCGTACAAAGAATCTACGACGTCGTCTGTGACCACCGCCGCGCGCTTAGTTTTGCAAATATCGCCGATTAGCTTGTGAACGTCGCAAAACAGTCCGCGGCCTATCAGAACTTCGTAAGGAGCTCCCGCGTCAACTCTGATTTTTATCATTTCCGTCCACCCTTTCCTTTCTGCGGCGTCCCTCGTCAAGCAGCCGTCGAAGATTTTCCCTGTCGCCTTCCGCGATAGCGTCTCTGTAGTTTTTTAAGTTATCTATCAGCTCGTCAAGCTCAAACGTCAAATTTTCTCCGTTGTCCAAAAACAACTCCGTCCACATATCAGGGTTCAGCCAAGCGACCCTAGTCATGTCGCGGTAGCTTCCGGCTGAAAGCCCTTTGTGAAACTCGGCGGTTGGACTCTTAATATACGCGCCTGAAACAATATGAGCAAGCTGAGAAGTAAAAGCAATCTTTCTGTCGTGCTCTTCGGCGGTGCATACCGAATATGATCCAAATCCCGCAGGATCAAGCAGTCTTTTAACCTTTTCCAAAAGCTCGATATCGTTGAAACTCGGAGGCACGAGTGCCATTGGAGCTCCTTTAAACATATCCTCAGATGAAAATTTAATTCCAGAGTTATGAGTCCCAGCCATCGGATGACCGCCGACAAAAGTGAATCCATATTTCTCCGCCGCGCGGAACGCCGGGTCGCATACGCTCGTTTTTGTTCCGCAACAGTCTATAACCAATGTATCTGGAGAAAAATATTTTCCGTTTTCTTCAATATATTTAACTGCGGCGGCGGGATAAACGGCTACGAGTATCAGGTCGCAGACCTTCGATCCTTCCGGAGTCAGTTCTTCGGAAATAATTCCCGAAAGCTTAGCAAATCCCGTTACGGTAGGATCCGCGTCGTATCCTAAAACGCAGTGTCCTTCCTTACGGTAAGCCTTTGCAAGGGATCCGCCTATAAGTCCCAGTCCTACGATCCCTACGGTTATTCTTTCGTTACGCTCCATACAATTACTCGCCCAAACAAGCTCTGATTTTCATTACTTTCTTAGCGACTGCGTCGAACTGCGCCGGGGTAAGAGACTGCGCTCCGTCGCAAAGCGCGTTCATGGGATCGTTGTGAACCTCGATCATAAGACCGTCGGCTCCGCAAGCAGCGGCGGCGGCAGCCATTGGCTCTACGAGGCGCGATTGTCCGGTTGCGTGACTTGGGTCGATAACTACTGGCAAATGAGTAAGCTCATGGAGCATGGGAACGGCGGAAAGATCGAGAGTGTTCCTCGTATACGTTTCAAACGTCCGTATTCCCCTTTCGCAAAGAATAATATTGCTGTTGCCGCCGGCCATAATGTACTCCGCGCTCATAAGCAGCTCTTTAAGAGTATTAGCAAGTCCTCTCTTAAGAAGAATAGTCTTGTTCGTTCGGCCAAGCTCTTTAAGCAGCTCGAAATTCTGCATATTGCGGGCTCCCACCTGAATCACGTCGACCTCTTCGAAAAGGGGCAAATGGCTGGCGTTCATTATTTCCGTAACGATCGGCATACCCGTTGCCTTTTTCGCCTCAAGAAGAAGCTCGATGCCGTCTGCTTTAAGGCCCTGGAAGTCGTATGGAGACGTGCGCGGCTTAAACGCCCCGCCTCTAAGAAGAGTCGCTCCTGATGCTTTAACAGCCTTCGCCACTTCAATAATCTGATCGTGAGTTTCAACCGAGCACGGGCCAGCGATCATCGCGAAGTTTCCTCCGCCGATCTTAACGTCTCCAACATCGATAATAGAATCATCCGGATGAAATTTACGACTGCACTGTTTGAATGCTTCGGCGACCCGCTTAACTGAATCTACAATATCGAGCGAGGCGATCAGATCCATATCCAAGCGGCTGGTATCTCCGATAAGTCCGAGAACTGTGTACTCGTGCCCTTCAGACACGTGAACGTCGATATTCTGGGCGCTTAGCCAGTCGATAAGGTGTTTTTTCTGATCTTCCGATACGTTTGGTTTAAGAACTGCAATCATTTGATTTCTACCTCTTTTCTTGATGCATAAAAAAAGCTGCGCAGACTGTGATCTGTGCAGCTATAATAGTTTTTATACGAAATCAGTTTTGTCATTTCGTACGGTTGCAGCACAAATCACTATTACTCTCGTTAAAAAAGTAATAGCTAAAGTAATATGCTGCAAATCCGATAGAATAAGACATATCCGAACTCCATAAAAACATTTTGCTTATGATTTATAGTATAAGTATATCACCGAAACCGCAAGTTTGTCAATAGCTAATTTAGAATATTTATAAAAAAACTGGAATAAATATTCCGATCATAAAAACGATCGTGTCTGCTTACAATCATTTATAAAGATTTCAAATGATCCATAAAGCTATTTCTGTTCTCCATTGCGGTCGTCGTAGGTCTGCCGAGGTCGTCGCGCGATCCTATTCTGCATACGGCTTCTATCAGACGCAGTTCCCTTCCGCAGCGGCAGACCGCATCATTTAGCGCCTCGTCCAGAGAGTCTCGGTCGCTTACTGTAACGGCGCCGTCGTATCCGCACGAAAGGGCTATTTCTGCAAGACTTGCCGTACGCGCCGCCGTCGGCATTCCACCTACCGTTTCGTGCGCGCCGTTGTTCACTATCACATGAATCATATTTTTTACTCCCGATCGTCCTATAACGGCCATGGCTCCCATATGCATTAACGCCGCTCCGTCGCCGTCCACGCACCATACTCTGCTCTCCGACTTCTGCGCCGCAATTCCAAAAGCGATAGACGAGCAGTGCCCCATAGAACCGACCGTAAGAAGATCGCGTCCGTGACCTTCTTCTCTCGCCTCGCGTAGTTCAAACAATTCGCGGCTTGCTTTTCCGGTAGTAGACACCACGGCGTCGTCTCCGGAAAAATCGATTATCCTCGAAATTACCTCCTCCCTCGTCATAACGGAGCCTTCGCTTGATACGTATTCCACCTTTTCATCAAACGATAGAGCGCCTTTTCGTACTATGAAAGCGACGCTTTCCCCTCGCTCAAATTTTTTACGAAAATCTTTCATTGCGTTCAGCAGTTCGTCCTCAGAAGTATCCTTGTCGATGATAAAAGAAGTGATTCCCATTTCCTCAAGCAAAGACAACGTAATCTTCCCCTGATATACGTGCTGAGGTTCGTCGTGAACGCCTGGCTCTCCCCTCCATCCTATGATAAACGCCATAGGTATCCCATAAACCTCCGGCCTCGTCAGGGAAGCCACAGGATTTATAATATTTCCTTCTCCCGAGTTTTGCATATAAACTACGGGGATTTTCCCAGTCGCCAAATAATATCCCGAGGCCACGGCCGTACAATTCCCCTCGTTAGCGGCGATTACGTGTCGCTTCGAGTCCGTCCCGTATTTGTAAACAAGATAATTGCACAGCGCCTTGAGCTGCGAATCGGGCACGCCCGTATAAAAATCCGCGCCAATAGCGGAAACAAGAGTTTCTACCTTCATAAGTTTTTCTCCGATTTCTTAAGTTCGTATGATTTATAGCTCGTCTATCAGAGTCAGTATGCGTCCGATCGGCATTAGTCTATCGTCTACTTCCTTCGCCCTGTGATGAATAAGTATTTCCTTCGCCGTCTGTTCCATAGCGGGAAAAGCGCTTCGGGTAAGCTGATTAGCGTAAATAACTATATTCGCTCCGTGCTCCGCAAGCGTCTGCTCCGTTACCGTGTTAAAGGAAGAAGGAACGACAACTATAGGGGTATCCGCGTCCTCGCTTCTAAATCTGTCGCAAAACTCCAATATTTCATCGGGAGTTTTTCTTCTGCTGTGAATCATAATGCCGTCGGCCCCGGCGTCGCGGAACGCTCTCGCCCTCTCGAGGGCGTCCTCCATTCCTCTTTCAAGAATCAGACTTTCAATCCGCGCTATTATCATAAAGCTGTCTGAAAGCTGCACTTCCTTTCCAGCCCTGATCTTTTCAGAAAAGCGCTCGATAGTGTCCTGAGTCTGTTCCACTTCCGTTCCGAAGAGAGAATTTTTCTTAAGGCCGACCTTATCCTCAATAATAACCGCCGAAACGCCCATTCGTTCCAAAGTGCGAACAAGATATACGAAATGTTCCGTAAGTCCTCCCGTATCGCCGTCGAATATTATCGGCTTAGTCGTTACCTCCATAACGTCGTCTATCGTGCGGCAGCGGGAGGTCATATCGACAAGTTCAATATCAGGTTTGCCCTTCGCGGTGGAATCGCAAAGCGAGCTTATCCACATAGCGTCGAACTGATCGAGTTCCCCGTCGTGCTCAACTACCGTTTTCTCGGCTATAAGTCCGGTAAGTCCGTTGTGAACCTCGATCGCTTTAACAGGCGAGCACAACTCCAAAAGACGACGAAGCCGTCGGCATCTGTATTCCGGCATAGACAATTTTTCCCTCACGCGCATATCTATTCTGCGGACGTTTTCGTTTTTTGTGTAAGGAATTTCAATCAGCTCTCCGCCGTATTTATTAAGAAGATCCGTCACGTTGTCGCGTATAGCGCGTTTCGGTCCTTCTCGCCATTCGTCGCCATGGATAACATAGTCCGGACGAATTTCTTCGATTATACGGTCGTACATAACCTCGCTTTGAACTACGACTCGGCTTACCTCGGAAATTTCCTCAAACATCTTTTTTCTGTCTTCAAAGCCGACCGTAGGAAAACGATCGCATCGTATCATAGCGGCGTCCGTAAGTATTCCTACTATTACTTCTCCATATTTTTTAGCCTCGTTTATTATGTTCATATGCCCTTCGTGTATCACGTCGGTGCAAAAGCAAGCGTATACGGTTTTCATCGGTTTCCCTCCTTATATATCGCTGGAACCGAGACTCCGCAGTCGTCGAGAGCCTCGCGGAACACATTGAAAAAATCCTTGATATCGTTCTCGTCTATTGCTCCGAGAACGCAAAGCCGGAACGTATCGGTTCCTGAAATCTTACCAGGGTATATTGTAAATCCACGCTTGTAGCAATAGTCGTGAACGCGTTCGAAATTCCAATTCGGATCGTCTGGATAAACCACGGACGAAACCAATCCGGCCTGAAATTCCGTTCTGATCGCTTCTCTGAATCCGAGTTCTGCAAGCCCGCTCTTCACCGCGTTAAAAGCGCGCGTATGGCGAATCCACTTTGCCTCTTCTCCCTCTTCGAAATATTCGCGCAGAGCCTGAACCGCCGCGTATACGGTCTGTACGGGAGGGGTAAAATGCATCTCCCCGGTAGTTTCAAAGAAATGATACTGCATATATAGGTTGCAGTAATAGGAACGCTTAGGAAAAGACGCGGAGCGTTCGATTATCTCGCGGTTTCCAATAATAAACGACAGTCCCGTCATGCCGTTCAGTCCCTTCTGCGCGCTGGCCATGCAAAAATCAATATTCTCATCGGCAATGTTTATAGGCCGCATAGCAAGCGTAGAAGTAGTGTCGACCGTAAAGATGGCGCCATGACGATGAGCGGCGGCGCCAATCTCCTTTATAGGGTTTAGAAGGCCCGTTCCAGTCTCGTTATGAGTCGTATGAACCAGTCCTATATCGGGATTTTTCTCCAGGGTTCGTTCAACAAGCTCGAGATCCGGCGGCTCGTCCGCCGGAAAGCTCAGATCAATATGCGGCATACCGTAATATCTGCATATTTCAACAGCCCGAGCGCTGTACGCGCCGTTGTTTACAACAAGTATCTTTTTGCCCTCGTCAAGAAGAGAATTAAGGCAAACGTCTATATTTATTGTTCCGGATCCGCAGAAAAGCACGGACGTATAAATTTCCGGATCCGCGTGAACAATTTTCAGCAAATCTTCTCGAAGCTCCTTCATTATGGAAGCAAATTCTTCCTCCCGAGGACAAATATCGGGAACAATCTGCGCCGCTTTTACCGTATCCGTAGTAGTAGAAGGTCCCGGATTCAAAAGAATATTCCGCTTAACGTTCATATTTTTATATTTCCTTTCAAAAAATGAATTGTTTTATCAATTGTATAAAGCGTTTTAGTTCATTTTGTAATATAATATCATATACTTTGAACAAGCGCAAGCGTTTTCAATAATTTTTATAAAAATTAACCGTTCCGGTTAAAAAAAGACAAAAGCGGCAATAATAGAAACGTACGATTATTTGAGGAAGAGGGCGTGATCATAAAAATGGAACACGAAAAAATACGCGTCGTTCAATACGGGTGCGGCAAAATGAGCCGTTATATAATACGATATCTTGTTCGTCACGGAATAGAGATCACGGGCGCTATCGACAACGATCCGGCTTTAGTAGGCCGCGATATAGGTGAAATAGCCTCGCTCGGATTCGATACGGGAATAAAGATATCAGACGACGCGGGAAGAGTACTTGACAACTGCGACGCAGACGTCGCTATTATAACGCTGTTCAGCTTTCTCTCGGATATTGAAGAGCATACGGCCGAATGTCTTCGTCGCGGAATAAACGTGATCACCACATGCGAAGAGGCGATATATCCGTGGACAACCGCGCCGTCCGCTACAAACAGACTCGATAAGCTTGCTAAAGAGCACGGCTGCACAGTGACAGGCTCAGGCATGCAGGACATTTTCTGGATTAATCTGACGGCCGCTATCGCGGGAGGCGTAGACAGAATAGATCGGATTGAGGGAACGGTAAGCTATAACGTAGAGGACTATGGACTTGCCTTGGCCGAAGCTCACGGATGCGGGCTTACTCCGGCGGAATTTGAAGAAAGAATAGCTCGGCCGGAAACGCTGGAACCGAGCTACGTATGGAATTCCACCGAAGCCCTAGCGAACAAGCTTGGTATGACGATCAAAAGTATCGGCCAGCGGTGCGTTCCGTACACGGTCGACCGAGAAATTTATTCGAATACCCTTCAGAGAGCCGTTCCCGCCGGGAATTGCGTCGGAATGAACGCTATCGTCACTGCGGAAACACATCAAGGGACTATATTTGAGGTCGGCTGCGTAGGCAAAATATACGCTCCTGAAGACGGGGACGCCTGCGACTTCAAAATATTTGGAGAGCCAGACGTATCGTTTTCCGTCGTAAAACCTGCGACAGTGGAGCACACGTGCGCGACAATCGTCAATCGCTTACCGGATGTGATATCGGCTCCCCCCGGATTTATAACGTCGGAAAAACTGCCCTACGCAAAATATCTGACATACCCGGCTCATATGTATATTAAATAAAACAAATAAGGAGATATAATATGGATTTCAAAAACAGCGTTACAAAAGACAACCTCATGAGAGCGTTCGCGGGAGAAAGCCAAGCGAGAAACAGATATACCTTCGCCGCCTCACAGGCAAAAAAGGAAAATCTGTACGTTATCGAAAGCATATTCCAGTATACGGCTGGCCAGGAGAAGGAACACGCCGAAGTATTCTACGGATTTTTAAAGGATTTAGCGGGAGAAACTATTCACATCGACGGAGGATATCCCGTAGACATTGCGCCAAGCTCGCTTGAACTTCTGCGGATGGCTCAGCACAACGAATACGAGGAACATGATCCGGTATACAAAAATTTTGCCGAAGTAGCAAAAAGCGAAGGTTTTAACGAAATCGCGGCTAAATTTGAGCTTATCGCTAAAATAGAGCAAGCTCACGGCAACCGATTCGGAAGATTCGCAGATTTTCTCGAATCCGGAAAACTGTTCGTATCCGACGTAAAAACGAAATGGATCTGTCTCAACTGCGGTCACGTTCACGAAGGAACCTCCGCGCCTCAGTCATGTCCCGTCTGCAACCACGACAGGGGATATTTCATGCGCCTCGAGCTGTCTCCGTTTGAAGGCTCGATGTAAATTATAAACTCGGCGGACTGTATCGGATAATTACCGTTTGCAGCCCGCCTTTACATTTAAGTCCCTAAAAGTACGTATTGATTTTTCAACGCGTTCCGTTTATAATATATTAGGCAAAAATTTGTATATAAACGGAAAGGAACCGTCGGGCAAGTGGATAACAAAAACATAAAGACCAGCCGTTTTCGCAAAGGACTGGAACTATTTCTGACCTTTATGAAAATCGGAGCCTTTACTTTTGGAGGCGGATACGCTATGATCCCAATGATTCAAAGGGAAATCGTTGAAAAAAAAGGATGGATTACAGACGAGGATATTTTAGAAATAGTGGCGATTGCCGAAAGCACGCCGGGCCCTATCGCCGTAAACTCCGCAACCTTTGTCGGCTATCGCGTAGCGGGAGTGTTCGGCTCTTTCTGCGCCACTTTCGGCGTCGTTCTCCCGTCTTTTCTGATAATTTCTCTCATAGCGTTAGTCCTCAGGCAATTCAGAGAACTTAAAGCCGTAAAATACGCGTTCTACGGAATACGCGCCGGAGTTCTGGCTTTAATAATTAAGGCTTTGGTCTCTATGTACAAAAAAAGCCCTAAGGGATGGGCCTCTTACGTTATTATGGCGGCGTCTTTTGCAATAGCGGCGTTTACGGAGCTGAACGTGCTTTACATAATTATCGGATGCGCCGTTTTCGGGCTTGTAACCTCCGTTCTTATGAAAAGGAGGGATGAAAAATGATATTGCTCGATCTGTTTTTAACCTTTTTTAAAATCGGTCTGTTCACTTTTGGAGGCGGATACGCAATGCTTCCTTTGATACAGGAGGAAGTAATATCGCACGGGTGGATGCCGCTGCGCGACATTGTAGATTTCGTAGCGGTAAGCGAAAGCACGCCCGGACCGTTCGCAATAAACATAGCGACTTATGTCGGAACTGAAACTGGAGGAATCCTTGGCGCGATATGCTCTACTCTCGGAGTCGTTTTACCGTCGTTCATAATTATCCTCATCGTGGCCAAATGCTATGAGAAATTCAGAGACAGCGGTATTGTAAAGGGATGTATGACCGGTCTTAAGCCCGCGGTAATCGGACTTATATCCGCCGCCGTAATTTCTATCGGTCAGACTGTATTCTTTCCGAGCGGAATTACAGCCTCGGCGTTCTCTTCTCCGGAATTTTACATATCAGCCGCAATATTCGCAGTAATGGCAGTCCTCGCCTTTAAAAAGGTTAATCCTATAATAATCGTCTGCATATCCGCCGTAATTGGAATAGCCGTCGGGTATTCTCTCGGAATGTAGAAAGACGTAATAAATAAAAAGTACAAACGACCTTCTGAAATATAATACGAAAAATCTGGCGCTCATCGAAGATATTACGCTTCGACGGGCGCCGTTTTATAATTAACCGATATCAATTTTGTATTTTTTCGCAATTCGATCCAATTCGATCCATACGTAATTATCTGTGCGCAGCGTAATTACACCTAAAGATTAATCCCTTGTTTTTCCTTATCATTTTAGGTTATTTAATAGATCGAAGCCTTCTGCTTTAACTATACGTCCATTATTTCTTTAGCGATCTCTTCAATACTTTTTTGCGACGTTTCAATTTTTATTGTATTTAGTCCATGGTACATCGGAATTCGTTCAATGCTTCTTTCTATTACATCGACAGACCGAATTCCTCTATCAACGTCTTTTTCCAACCGTTCTCTCAATGAAGATTCGTCGCAGATCAGAGAAATTCTTTTAACAACACATTCGCTTGTATCAATATTTTCCATAATATTATCAATAATGCTTTGTAAATGCATAACCCAGCAAAAGATAACGTTTTCATATGCCGAGCAATGAATAAAATTATTCAGTAAATAGCAAATGTTATCAAGAGACATGGCCTTAGTTTCCTCCGTGACATGGAAAGGACTTGCGTCCCAGCACCAATCTCCGTCAAGAAAAACGCTGTTGTTAAGCGCATGCTTCAAAAATTGGCACACCGTAGTTTTTCCAACTCCCATCGCGCCGCCGATAAGAAAAAGTTTTTTCATCAATATTTCTCCATAAAATAAGCCTGTCCGTCTTTTTTGTATCCGCATTCTTCGTATAGCTTTTGCGCCGCAGGATTTTGAGTATTAACATACAAACGAATTCCAACGGCGTTTAATTTCTCCTTCAGTTCGTCCGCTTTTTGCAACAAAGCTTTAGCTAGTCCCCGCCTGCGATAATTAGGATCAACCCACAACTCGTCCACATATGCGTGTCCATGCCCTTTCCACTTGCCGACTTTCGGTATATAAGTTAATGATATCCATCCTACATAGCGATCTTCCGCCAATACAGCGTAAACATAATAGTTCGGATTCTTTAATTCCTGCTTCACTGCTTGAGGAACAGGCGAATAAGACTGTTTTCGCTCCAACCCGGTATCGCGACGGAACACCATATCGTCAAATAGATGATAATTACATTCTTCAACTTTTTCAATCTTATAATTCATAATACCCTCCATGCCGCCGTCTATTATGCTGCGTAAATAGTTGCGTAATTAACTTACCGCTAATTTAATATTTAACTGCATAACCGATCAAAACCACTTTTTTCAGCTTTCCTTTCTGTATACTCCTCCGCCGGAGGGCAAAACGATACTGTCGCCTCCAGATATTGCTGAAAACTCCGACCAAAATTCATAGGCTATATTCGTAAATACCGCGTCTCCCTGAACAATCATGGAGCCTCCCTTTTTATTTTTAGGGGGATGAGCTCCGAAAAACACAATTCCAGCTGTTTCCGCGTCTGCCGCAGCAACTTCGCCCGCTTCAAAAAAAGACGAGCCAAGATATGTAAACCTTTCTTCTCCTATCTCTGCGGAAAAGCATATTAAAGGATGAGTCGAGCGAGAAAGCATAGTATAATCGTAAAAATGAAGTTTGACGTTTCCGTCTACCGCCACGCTTCCATTATCCCGTTTATAAAAAATCGTCTCCACGCCTTCTTTGCTGCACGAAAGCAGCAATGAATCTGCGACCGACATATCTTTTTCATTTTCCGGAACAGGCATAAGAATCTTTCTTACCTTCCAACGTTTTATAGCGTCGCCTACCGAGCCGGTATGTCCGGAATGGTAATGCGTTAGCGCCAACGTTTCTATCTCCACCGCATTAGAAGAATCCGCCTCGCGGAGTAAGTCGTATAAAAATGAAGATGATCCGGAAGATACGTCTATGGCCGTGTACCTGTGACCGTCGCGAATTATAAAGCCGTCGTTTTTATTTTTATTCAAAAATACAATTTCACTTGTTCCGCTTTGAAAAATCATTCCGACGGCTATGCATATGGCTAAACACACCGCTGAGACGGCGGAAAACAGATATCCGAAACGTTTACGCTTTAAAAACACCGTTATAAAGACGCATACAAACAAAATCCACGCAAAAATTCCAGCGGCTTCGTAGCGCAAAGACACCGTTACCCATCCGGGAGCCGCAAGACGAGAAGAAATTCCAAAAATCAGCCTCGCAAAAGCGGCGGCCGCGCGCGACGTTGCTCCGAATAAATGTGGAAACGGGAAAAGAATAATAAGCAGAACAGACAAATACATATACGCCGTCATCAAAGGTATAAATATCAAGTTTGACAGCGGAGACAAGATAGGCAGAGATCCGAACTTTCCCCATGATATCGGAATCGTAAACGCCGTAATATATACCGTAAGCTTTAAAGTATCGATCGCCGTATAAGCGGCTCTGCGAATTGGACTCCTACTCCTAATTCTGCGAGACGACATAGACGCGAAAGAAACGCACGCAAAGGCCGAGGCGACTGAAAGCAGCAGTCTTACGTCAAAAGCAGAGCACGGATTCACAAGAACAATCAGCGCTGCGGCGACTCCAAGAGACGTCCACGGATCGCTTTTTCGTCCTATAAGCGTTCCGAATATTCTTATAATATGCATAAAGCCGGCGCGCAAAACGGATGGAGAAAAGCCTGTGATCCCCATAAATATAACGACGGACGGTATAAGAACCGCTCCGCGCAATCTCCGCTTAGCCCCAGCTTTTATAAGAACAGCCTCAAGCATGGCCGTAAGCGCCGAAAGATGAAGTCCGCTTATAGCGAGCAGGTGAGATACGCCAAGACGCGTAAAATCCCGTCTTGCCGACAAGTTCAGGCCTGATCGGTTTCCTAACAATACGGCCGAGGAAAGCGACGCCGCGTCTTCTTCCGCGCTAGAATAGAGCTTAGCGGTTAGCTTCTCGTTTACGCCGGCGAAAAATGAAATCGGAGAAAACCTGTCGTCGGTTCCAATTCTTACGGCGGTTTCACACTCTCCAATGAGAAAAATTCCGTCGGAAATCCTACTCGTATCTTCTTTCTCTACCGACCGCAATTTGGCGACGCATTCCATAACGTCTCCTCGCGAAAAGCTTCCGTCCGGCGCCCCTAAAAACACGGTTCTTGTTTTTCCATCCGGAAATTCCGCGCGAGCCGTAACGTATCCGTAATATGAAGACGAATACTCGGCTTTAATAATCGTAGCCGATAAGTAGGTTTGCTCGCCGTCGTATTTATTCGCAGACTCCATACGAATGTTTATTATATAAGACGAGAAAGAGGAAACAATACCAGCGCAAAGCGCTAAAATTAAAATATTTCTCGCCGGGGCTACGCGCTGATTCGCTCCGCTCCGGTCAGCTTCATGATTGTTTGATTTCCGCCGTTTAAGCAAAGTGGAGAAAACGAATAAAGAGAGCATGATAGAGCTAACTATCAGCAAAAGTAATTTATACTTTCCCTGCCAACCGGAAATCGCCGCCGAACACGCAAAAACCGAAAAAGAAAACACGAACAAAGGTCTGTCTGTTTCAATACGCAGCTTATTTATCATTCTTACAGAACTCCTTTTCGGCTTTATTCATCTGCATATTTTGTTATACTTCAATAAAATTTTCTAAAACTATAGTTACTCTGATTTTTTCAATCCGTAAAAAATCGTATCAAAATCAGTGTTAAGCGTTTCTTTAATAATTAACAGCTCGTCCAGATATAAATGTCTCTGCCCAACCTCTATCTTAGCCAACGCGCTTCTAGTTACGTCGCAGCCGGCAAGCTGCAATTTTGCCGACAAAACTTCCTGCGTCAAGTTATTGCTCACGCGTATATCTCGAATATTTCGGCCTATTCGCTTCTCAACGTTCGCATCCATTCACAACTCCTCCTAAAACACACATCGGAATTACCAATAAATATCTATTGCTCATAACAATTTTATCCGCATAATGGAAAATCTTTGCACCTATTAAAGTGCAAAGATTGAAATTAGTAAAATAATTGTGACAAAATAACAAATTTGTTTTACAGAAGTAAAAACTTACTTTTTGAAGTACGAAGAATTTAACGATTATAGCTTAGCAAGCGCTATAAACTACGGATAATTACGATTCGCCCATGATAAAGAAAAAGTCATGAGATAATTTTATAAAGCTCTGGAAAAATTTCGAGACTTCTTTGCAGTATTCCGTTCATCAATGCGATTGCGACGCCGTAATTCGTAAACGGTACCGTTCCGGCCGCGCATTTTTGCCGCCAAAGCATCTCTCTCTCAGAAAGCATACAGCCTCCGCAATGTACGACAAGATCATATTTTTCAAGATTTTCCGGAAAATCTCCACCTGAAGTAAATTCAAAATTCGGCTCGGCTCCGGTATAGCTTCGTATCCATCCTGGCAGTTTTACGGTTCCTATGTCTTCGCATTGTCTGTGATGAGTGCATCCTTCGCAAATCAATACGTTGTCGCCGTCCTTCAAATTCTTCAACGCCCCGGCCCCTCGAACGGCGTTCGACAATATTCCTTTATACCCCGCCATAAGAATTGAAAAGGACGTAAGCGGAACGTTCTCAGGAACAATATCCTTAACCTTGTCAAACGCCTGACTGTCCGTCGCCACAAGCTTCGGCGCCCTTTTAAATGAATCGAGCGCTGAAGAGAGCTGATCTGTTTGAGTAACCGTACAAAAAGCGAAAGAATCGAGTATATCCCTTATCGTCATTACCTGAGGCAAAATCATCCTGCCTTTGGGAGCCGAGGAATCGATCGGCGTTACCAATACCACGTGATCTCCCGCGGATAGTCTGTCGCCTATAATACGGCGAAAATTTTGACGGCCGGCTAAAGCGGCTATGCGCTCCTTGAGCCGATATATACCGTCTCCGTTTTTTGCGCTCACCTGAACGTACTCCGCGGGAATCTCTTCGGCCGCTTCTTTTTCAGAAACGACGAAGAGATCAGATTTGTTCAACGCTACGACGAGAGGAATATTCTTCTCTTTTATCGCTTCCATAAGAACTTTATCATCATCAGTAAATCCGACGGACGAGTCGATCACAAGAACAGCGACGTCAGTCTTGTTCAGTACGCGGCGGGCTCTCTCTACGCGCAGTAATCCAACTTCGCCTTCGTCGTCTATACCGGGAGTATCTATGACGACCACGGGTCCCATAGGAAGCAATTCCATCGCTTTATAAACCGGATCGGTAGTAGTCCCTTTGTAATCGGAAACAATGGACAATTCCTGTCCTGTCACAGCGTTTACTACGCTTGATTTTCCCGTGTTTCTTCTTCCAAAAAAAGCAATATGAGTTCTTTCCGAGGACGGGGTTCCGTTTAATGACGACAGCATAACTATTCCTCCTGTTTTATATAGTTTTAATACAGCTTTTACGCGAAAAAACTCAGAATCTGAAATCTCGCCGACCTTCGGTTATTTCTTCCAGATTGCGACTGCAAATATTCCTAATTTTGTCCGTCGGAATATTTTCAAGCTCGCGTTTTATCAGATCGTCGCCTATGCGTTTAGTCTCCTCCGACGCATAATCCTCAAGAAATTCTTTAAGGGTCATAAGCGCGTTAGGGTGACAGCAGTCGTGTATTTTTCCGCTCTTCAGAAGCGACATAAAGCGATCTCCAGTTCTGCCTTCCCGGTAACAAGCGGTACAGAAGGACGGAATAAATCCGCTTTCCATCAGCCAGCGCACAACTTCGTCGAGCGTTCTCTGATCGGAAACGTCAAATTGCTCCGTATCAGTAGGACGTACTTCCTCGGTATATCCGCCGACAGACGTGCGAGACGCTCCGCTGATCTGCGAAACTCCAAGGCGAAGCATTCGCGCTCTCACCTCCGCGCTCTCGCGCGTTGAAATAATCATTCCCGTGTACGGAACTGAGATGCGGATTATGGCGCACAGCTTTGCAAAAATATCGTCGTCGATTCCATTATCAAACGCATCTGGATCGATATCGTCCGCGCGCTTGATACGCGGCATGCTTATGGTATGCGGTCCTACGCCGTGCACGGCCTCCAAATGCTCCGCGTGCATGAGAAGTCCGCACAGCTCGTATTTGTAAAGCTCAAGTCCGAAAAGGACGCCAAGACCAACGTCGTCGATTCCGCCCTCCATCGCGCGGTCCATAGCTTCCGTATGGTACGCGTAATCATGCTTCGGCCCGGTAGGATGAAGACTTTCGTAGCTTTCTTTACAATATGTTTCCTGAAACAGAATATACGTTCCTATGCCGGCGTCCTTAAGTCTCCTATAATTCTCCACGGTTGTCGCGGCAATATTAACGTTGACTCGTCTGATCGCTCCGTTTTTGTGCTTTATAGAATATATAGTGTCTATACATTCGAGAATATATTCGATAGGATTGTTTACCGGGTCCTCGCCCGACTCAATAGCCAGTCTCTTATGACCCATATCCTGAAGCGCGATTACCTCGCGTCTAACCTCGTCCTGCGTAAGTTTTTTACGAGCGATGCGCTTGTTTTTAAGGTGGTACGGACAGTATGTGCATCCGTTTACGCAGTAGTTGGATAAATAGAGAGGCGCGAACATAACGATACGATTGCCGTAAAAATCTCTCTTTATTTCCATCGCGAGCTTGTTTATCTTTTCAATAACGTTTTTATCCTCGCAGGCGAGAAGAACCGACGCTTCTCTATGAGATATTCCCTTTCGCTTCGCGGCCTTTTCAAGTATTTCGTTTATAAGCGCGGCGTCGTTTTTATGGCTTTCCGCGAAATCCAGCGATTCGAGAATTTCTTCATGAGAAATAAATTCCTCAGCCTTCAGTGATTTTGGATTGTACATATCTGTGACCTTCTTTCAAATTCATTTTAATATTTTCTCATATCGGCATGATCTCCGCGGCTCATAGAAAGGCGGCAGCCCGCGCTTAATGCTTCGCTTTCAAGAATAGCCAGCCCCTCCGCGCTCTCAGCTCCGGTATTTTTCTTTCCGTCGTAAAGCGAATATTTCCCCCTTGCCTCTTCAGGAGAAAGATTGGGCATAACCACGTTCGCTCCCGCTAGAAATCCTCGGACTCTTCCTTCATCAGATAAAGTTGCAAGGGCCGTAGTAGCGGGCAGCAAAATATCGGGAACCATTAGTCTTACTATTGCGAGACATCTGACGGTAAGTCCGACGCAGCCCGCGTGGAAACTTTTAAAAGGAGTGTCGCCGTGAGGTATAAAAGGACCTATTCCCGCCATGTGCGGTTTAAAATTTCTGATAAATCTTAAATCCCTCAAAACGTCCTCGTCCGTTTGATAGGGCGAGCCTACCATAAATCCGCATCCTACCTGATATCCAAGTTCCTTTAGATTCTCAAGACATTTTATACGATTGCCAAACGACATTTCTTTCGGGTGCAGCCGAGCGTAATGCTCTGGAGTAGCCGTTTCATGGCGCAAAAGATATCTGTCGGCGCCCGCCTCTCTAAGTCTGCGATAGCTCTCGCGGCTCCGCTCCCCAAATGAAAGCGTAACGGCGCAGTCGGAATAGCGATCCTTAATCGATGAAATAATGTCTGAAAGAACCTCGTCGGTAAAATATCCGTCCTCTCCCCCTTGAAGCACAAACGTGCGGAACCCCATACCATATCCGGCGCAGACCGAGGTCATAATATCGTCTTTAGTCAAGCGATAACGTTCAGCTTTGCCGTTGCTCCGTCTTAATCCACAATAGAGACAATCGTTTTTACAGTATCCGGACGCTTCGATCAAACCGCGTGCGAACACTGTGGGGCCGTATATTTTGTCGCGAACCTCTCGAGCCGACTTGAACAAATATTCTTCTGCTTCGCAGCAATCCGAAACGTGCAGAAGCTCCGTCAGCTCGGAGTCGGAAGGAATACCGCCTTCGCGCAGACAGTCTATCGCGCCTTTCAGCTTCATTTTCATCTTCCCTCCTTTATTTTAACGGTTAGCAAACGCTTTTTGAGAAGACTCGGACAATTCTATGTCCATCCGGCTTTCTCTTTAGAAGACTCATCAATTAAAAATTTAAAGCGCGTTATTTTTGACTTGAATATATAGTTTTAGTACTGATTCCGTCGAGACGACCGAGTTTTCCCGACAACGCGCTGACGACGTCCTGCGGCGCGTCGATAGCGACGGAAATTATGCTGATATTCCGCGCTCGGTAAGGCAAGCCCATACGCCCGATAATGTATTCGCCGTAAGAATGAAGCAATTCGTTCAATCTATCTATTTGTCCGTTATTTTCTACTATTATACCGATAATAGCGACTCTGCTCTCCATACAACCAGTCCTTATAAATTTTTCCCGTAGAGAATGATTCGTCTTTTATAAAGAAAAAGAACGCGCCGAAGCGCGTTCAGATATAGTTCTATCATAACCGTATTTCTTCCGCGTAGGAATTTCCTTCGCGTCAGTTAAACAATATCTTAAAACGCCTCGCCTGAGAAATCACTCGCAGCTTGGGGTTTATAAAACAAGTATATCACACAAAAAAATTTTTTTCAATATCTGAGCAAAAATTTTTCACAGGAATATGTATGTAAAAAACTATTCTTGAGAAGATTACAGACCCGCCGTCGTAATCGCGCGCACGGCAAGGTACGCGACGAAAGACAATACGTACGAAACCGTACCCCATGCTAAAACAAGAAGCGCGGCGCGGCCAAAATTTAATTCTCGTTTCACAGCGGAAAGCGACGCGACGCATGGAACGCCTAAAGCTACAAAAACAAGAAACGCAACGCCTCCGGCAGGAGAAACCGCCGACGTCAAGGATGAAGTAAACGCCGAGCCCGGAGACGACAATACGACGGCAAGGGTACTAACGACGGCCTCTTTAGCCGTAATTCCGCATACCGCTGCGGCGGCGAACGCAGCAGTTCCAAATCCAAGGGGAGCAAAAATTGGAGAAATAAAGCCTCCTATCTTCATAAGCATACTGTCCGCGGGTGAATCCGCTATTGTAAACGCCGGAGTCAAAGATCTGAGAAGACTAATCGCGACTGACGAAACAAAGATAACTCCAAACGCTTTGGAAATGAACTCCCTAGTTCTCCTACGCATTACCGCGACGACGCTTCCGAGAGACGGCATACGGTACGGAGGCATCTCGAGAACAAAAATATCTTTCCCGCCGCCTATAATTTTTCCGATAACGGACGACGCGGCGATTCCGACAAGCAATGAGAAAAACCATAAAAACACTACGGCGGCTCCGCTTCGTCGACCAAAAAAAGCGGCGGCGAGAGTCGTATAAACAGGTATCTTAGCGCTGCAGCTTACATATGGAATAAGAAAAATGCAAAGCGCGCGTTCCTTGCCCGACGTAAGAGTTCTGGTGGACATAATGGCCGGAACAGAACAGCCTCCGCCGGTTATTAAAGGAACTATGCATCTTCCTGAAAGACCGATACGCCTCATAGGAGAATCAAATATATACGCGGCCCTCGAGGCGTACCCCGAGTCCTCCAAAACCGAAAGAAAAAGAAAAAACGCCAGTATCACCGGAAGAAAGGATAAAACGCTGCCCACGCCTCCGATAATTCCGCCGCATACTATGGCAGACACGACCGGAGACGCATGAATATCGTTAAGCAAGTTAGAACAAACGGAGCTTACGTAAAATAGTCCTCCGTCAAGAAGCGCGGTAACTTCACGAGCAAAAACTCCGAAAATAAACCATACCGCCGATAGAATGCCGGCTGCAAAAAATATACGCGAAAATTTTCCCGTCAATATTTTGTCGGCAAGACCGACCGAGTTCTGCTTAGTCGAGATTTTGCTTACGCATGCGGCGCATATTTCATCCGATCTTTTATATCCTGCGCTAGCCAGCGCTTCGTCCGCGCTCATTCCTCTCTCTCGTTCTATACTAGCGGCGATAGTAGCCAAACGAGACGGCAGTTTTTCACGCTCTCTTAAAAACGCGGTCTCCGAGCGAAACGCAGCCGAAAGAGAAGATTCATCCGAGTTTGAAAAAAAGTCTTCAATTTCACTCAAACAATCTCCTAATCCCCTATCGGCGTAATACCATCTCTTGCGAAAGGATCTTCCGCAGCGTCCGCACGGAATTCGCCCGCCGCGCTTGATAGCCGAAAGAACTCGCTGTTCAAGGTCCTCGTCGGAAGAGCTGACCTCCATTACCGGAAAGCCTAATTCGCGCGAAAGAGCCGCGGCGTCTATTTGAACTCCGTTTCTCTCTACCTCGTCCATCATTGTGACGATTCCTATCATGGGAATATCCAGAGACGTTAGACGCAATGTAAGCCAAAGTCCGCGCGAAATAGTCGTGCCGTCTATCACGTTAATCAAAAGCTCCGGAGCGGAAGCCTCGAGAAAACTCGCCGCGCATCGTTCGTCGTCGGATATGCCGGAAAGAGAATATATTCCGGGCAGGTCGGCGAGTTCCCACCCCTCAAGTCCGTTTATCGTTCCAGCGTTGACGGATACGGTAACGCCAGGAAAGTTTCCTACTCTTACGTCGGAGCCGGTAAGCTTGTTGAACAGAGTGGTCTTTCCGCAGTTGGGATTTCCTACCAGCGCCGCCGTCAATTTGCAGCCGCCTTTCCTATCGGAACGACCTCGATCAAAGCAGCCGAGTCCCGTCTTAGGGCGAGATTATATCCCCTTAAATTTATTTCCATGGGATCTCCGCCGGGCGCGCGTCCTACCGCGGTCACAGACGTTCCCCTTACAAAGCCAAGATCCAATAGTCTCGTTTTCTCTCGTCCCGAGCCGCCCACAAAAGTCACCGCGGCGATATCCCCAACTTTCATATCGCACATTTTCATGTTAATACCATGCCTTTCTCGCCGTTCGCGCCGTCAGACGCAAATTGTACGTGAAAAGTTTTATCGAGCTAAGCTTTCTCTTTTTTCACGCTGCGCTCCGTTTGATATAATACTTCTGTATAAATATATTCGCCGGAGAGCTCGAGAAATTCCGAAAATATAAAAATATCCGAGGATACTGATAGTATAGCCGTAAAAATATGCAGACGAAATCATTTTAAAATGCCAAAGAACGCGGACTCCGTAAAACGTCGTTCGCGCTCTTTGAATAATTATCAATTATTTATTCGTTTACATTCGGAAGCCCCGCGAATCCCTTCGCAAGATCGTCTTCCGTAGGAACATAGTCGCTCATCGTTCCGTCGTTATATTTACCGTACGCAACAAGATCAAAATATCCCGTGCCTGTCAGTCCGAACACAATGTTCTTTTCTTCGCCGGTCTCGCGGCATTTTAGAGCTTCGTCGATAGCGCAGCGAATAGCATGGTTGCTCTCTGGAGCAGGAAGAATTCCTTCCACGCGCGCAAACTGAACGCCGGCGTCAAAAACTTCAGTCTGACCTACGCTTCTCGCCTCCATAAATCCGTCGTGGTAAAGCTGAGAAAGCGCGCTGCTCATGCCGTGATACCGAAGCCCCCCCGCATGGCTGGGAGAAGGCATAAAGCCGCTGCCCAGAGTATACATTTTTGCAAGAGGACAAACTTTTCCCGTATCGCAGAAGTCGTAAACGTACCGGCCTCTGGTAAGGCTCGGACACGACGCGGTTTCAACTGCGATAAACCGATAATCAGCTTCCCCTCGAAGCTTTTCTCCCATAAACGGAGCGATAAGTCCGCCCAGGTTCGATCCGCCTCCGGCGCATCCGATTATAATATCCGGTTTTACGCCGTATTTATCGAGAGCCGCTTTGGTCTCAAGTCCTATAATCGACTGATGGAGCATTACCTGAGACAGGACGGAACCGAGCGCGTATCGGTACCCCTCGTTTGAGGTAGCGGCCTCGACTGCTTCCGAAATCGCGCAGCCAAGGCTTCCGTTCGTTCCCGGAAATTCCGCGTTTATCTTACGTCCGACTTCAGTCTCCATGGACGGAGAAGGCGTAACGTTGGCTCCATAAGTACGCATAACCTCGCGGCGATGCGGCTTTTGCTCGTAAGACACCTTGACCATGAACACGCGGCAGTCAAGACCGAAATAGGAACACGCCATAGAAAGCGCGGTTCCCCATTGCCCCGCTCCGGTTTCAGTAGTCACCCCTTTAAGTCCCTGCTCCTTTGCATAATACGCCTGAGCGATAGCGGAATTCAGCTTATGGCTTCCAGAGGTATTATTGCCTTCAAACTTATAGTATATATGAGCGGGAGTGTCGAGCTCCTTCTCCAAGCAATACGCTCTCACAAGCGGGGACGGACGATACATTTTATAGAAATTTCTGATTTCCTCAGGTATCGGGAAATACGCCGTATCGTCGTCAAGTTCCTGCTTTACAAGCTCCTCGCAGAAAACTGCGGACAGTTCCTCCGCCGTAATAGGATTCAGCGTGGCGGGATTCAGAAGAGGAGCCGGCTTGTTCTTCATGTCCGCTCGTACGTTGTACCATTCTTTAGGAATCTCGTTCTCGTTAAGATATATTTTGTATGGAATTTCTTTCGTGCTCATACGGCGCCTCCTCAATAATTTATGAAATAAAGTAGCGTTATTTACCGACGTCTCCGACTCGGAGAAAATTTTTATTACTATCAGCGTATTAATGAAAAAAGCTCCCGTCCAAATTAGGACAGGAGCGTAAGCTTCTGCGGTGCCACCTAAATTCGCCGTCGCGGGACGACGCTCTCGTTCGGACGCATTACTAATCTTTTCATACGCCGCCGCTATAACGCGCGGATCGCGTCTAGCCTACTGACAGTCTGCGCGGAGAATGCGCGAATTGCTTTCGGATCGCCCTCTCGGAGCCATTCGCAGGTTCCCGACGGCCGCGCTTCCACTCTCCGCGACTCGCTTTTACGCCGATCGATACATGCTACTACTTCCGATCATCGGTTATATAAGTCATTATACTCGACCGTTTCCGTTTTGTCAATAGTTTTTCAATCTTTATTCGAAACGTTATTTTCATGAAAAAGCCGTTAGGTATATTTATTACTGTTTCCCGTCAATTCTTAGGAGAGCCATCTGTCCGGGATAAAGCCATAATCCGTCGCCGTAAGAATCGTTATATTCGTTTTCAACTCGACCGTTCTGCAATATTTCATAAAGGGAGTACGAGAGGCTATCGTATCCGATTCTCACTTGCGCCGGTATAATAAAGTCGGCGTTTACAAGACAAAGATATTCTCTCGATTGATCGTCGGCAAAAAAGCTTACGATAACGTTCACTCCGCCGGTGAATACGCTTTTTATAACGTCGTGAGATTTTTCATTAAACAGATCGTATCCCCCGAAACTTTTCTCGTTAAAGTACGTCGCCGTACGTTTAAGGTTTACAATAATTTCCCCAAAGTGAGCAGAAAATCTGCGATTAGCTCGCAGCATCCGATAGTAATATTCCGTTTTATTTCCAAATTCGTCTATAGGAGATCCGTGATAGTTTATAATGTTCAGCCGATCGTAAAATCTGAACCAGCTCACTCCTCGACTACCGCAAGCGGCCGGAACGGTAATTTGCCAGGTAAAATCATATTCGCTTTGAATTCTATATGAAACATGCGCGCTTGAAAGCTGCGTATTGACGCAGTCCATCCCCGCGGCCTCCGACGCCTCCACAAGAGGCCTTAGATTAGAAAACGAAGCTTCCATGCAACTATCGGACGTAATTCTTCCCGCCGCCTGTTCGTAATTTCCGTAGCTAAACAATTCGACCCCCGTTTCGCCGGCAAAATCCTTCATCCACTCGTCAAACGATTTTTTTCCAAAGTACTTTTCGCCGTCGTTATGAAACTGCGCGTGAAAATTAAGATACGGGCTCAGCTCAGGCGCAATTCTTTTTTGAATCTTCACGCATGACAAGCTATACGGCAGCGTAACGTCGTCGGGCTCGTCGCCCACAAAAAATCCAAACAAAGCCGGATGATTCAATACTGAATACGCTTTTATAAACCTTTCGGTATATTCCTTCTCGCCGATCTTTTTTAGATCCGAATCCCTAAGGCCTAGCACGTTAACAATAATTTTAATTCCTCGTTCCCGGGCTCGATCGAGAAAATCGGTAAGAATACCAAGCCCCTTTGAGTCGTCCCAGTTAACCGTAGGGCTCTGCGGCGCGTTGATTCCGCAGTCCGCCCACCAATCGACTTCTTCTATCCGGCTCTCATATACGGTCTTATAGTTCCACATTGAAATAATAAATTTATCCGCCATTATTATGAATTCCTTTCTAAACGTTTTAACGTTGCTAAAGAATTGCTTTTACAAGGGTACTAAACGCCTACAATATAGCATACGGCGCCGCGAATTGCAATATTATTTCATAATTTTTTTAAATTAGCCGACCATAAATTTTCAGTTTTAATAGCTAACGTCTCGTCGCGAATTATCTCCCGCTCAATGAATCTGCGTTTTATTCCCCTCTTAAGCTGATAATTTTCAAGTCCTTTGCCGGCGAAAAGAACCGCGTCTCCGCACGACGCTTCTCTAACAGCGTATCGAACCGCTTGTTCTCTATCGTTAATTATCTTATACTCCGTAGTCGCGCCGTAATAAGACGCTAGCTCCGCGGCAATATCGTCGGGCGATTCAAAATCCGGATTTTCTTCAGTTATTATCGATAGATCAGACAATTTTGAAGCCGCTTCGGCAAGTCCACGCCGCCGCTCTTTATACCGTTCTCCCGCGGCTCCGAAAACGCATATCAATTTGCCCGACGACGCAACATACGGACGAACGGAACAAAGGGCGCGCTCAAGCATATCCCCCGTATAAGCTCGATCTATTATAAATACGGTTCCGCTATCTTCCCCGGGTATTACCTCCATTCTCCCTGGGACAGTTACGTGCTGAAGAAGTTCAAAAACATCCTCCGCCGCAGCGCCTTGGCTTATAGCCGATATAGCCGCCGCAGACGCAAATCTGACGATTTCAGCCGAAGGAGACGGGACGAAAACATTATACGAACTCTCGAGCAAACAGACTGAACTGTCTAAATCTTTTTCCTCGACGATCGCCGTAAAACTTTGTCCAATAAAATTGTTCTTTCGATCAGATCTCGCGTTTGTCGAGCTGATCATAACCCCGCGGTCCCCTTCTTTTAAACTTGCCGTCGCTTCACCGTTTTTTTCTGAAACATACGCTTTAAATTTTCCAACTACATTATATTTCGCGCATTGCGAATCCAAATAAACGACGCTTTCAAATTCCAGTCCGTAAAAAACTTCTTTTTCAAGTAATTCCTCAGTAATTTCAACCGCCGCGTATTCCGTTCCGAGAGTATACAGAAGCGACAGAGCGTGGTGAAGTTCAATGCTTTCAAAAGATGAAGATATAAAATTTTCCGTTAATTCGCCGCATACGACGACTCCATCCGATCCTATGTAAGCGCAGCTCGAGCCTAATTTTTCCATTAAGCCGCAAAAAAGCAGCGCGGATGAAGTCTTTCCGGAGCCTGCCGATCCGCAGAAAGCGATTAGCTTTATATGTTCGGCAGGGCGGCCGTAAAACAGAGCGGCGCTTTCCGCCGTCGATACTTTAACGTCGGCAGTTCTTATAATAACTGCGTCGTCCGGAAGACGCGCGTCGTTTTCACATAGAAAAACCCGGGTCCCCGCAGCGTACGCCGCTTCGATTTCAAAATCATCGGAAGCGGGAAGGCATACGTACAGTTCGCCGGGACGAGTCTTTCGAAAGTCATGCTCTATACGCGAGACGAACGTATTCTTACACTTTTCATTATCCGTTCCGCAAATTGAATCGCATGCCGGAAAAAGTTCCGAAAGAGCTATTTCACGCATTTCACGTCAAAGTCGGGAGTAAATCCCGTGATCTCATGTCCAAACATTCGAATAGCCGCCGCCGCTAATACTTCCAAAGAATCCACGTACCTGACGTCTTTTTTAAATCGCCGTTTAAGTACTGAAAGCTCCGTGCATCCAAGAATAGCGCAATCGCACCCCTTTTCAAACATAGGATCGGCTACGGCGAACAGCTTTTCCGGACGCGGCGTTTCTCCCCTTTTTACATCTCCGTAAATTATATCCATAATGCGATCCTGCCCCTCTTCATCCGGGATTTCCCACTCAATTCCGAGACGGTCGAATTCATCCTGATACGAGCCGGATGAAATCGTTCCGCGGGTGGCCAGCACGCACGCCCTTTTATATCCGCATCGTTTTACATGCTCCGCCGTTTCGGTAATAATACTAGGCACTGGAACAGATACGGAGCGGCGAATTTCTTCAATAAAGTAATGGGCGGTATTGCATGGAATAACGATTGCGTCGGCTCCGTACCTCTCGAGAAGTTTTGCGTCCTCCACCATATATGGCAGAGGATCGTCGTCAGACTCTCCGAGTATGTACGCGGTGCGATCCGGAGTTGTGGCGCGGCTTGACAAAATTATATCTATATGGTCCTGATCGCGCGACGCCGCCGTATGCTCCGTAATCAGCTCGTAAAAATATGCGCTTGACAGTGGACCAAGCCCACCGAGAACGCCTAGTATCGCGCGGTTTCTGCCCACCGAATGCATACGATATCCTCCGTTATTGCAGCTTATTTTAAACTTTCTTCACGCTCAATCAAATCGATATATAAACGCAGATTCTCATTTTAAGTAGACATGGTCGGTTATAAATATGATTTCCGCCGTCGATAAAATTCCTTGTTTATTGCCGCGCAGCGAGGCTGCGCTCAAATTTAAAACAATTTCTATCTAAAATATCAAAACGGACAAATTACTACCCCTGTGCGGAAGTAGTGATTTTGTCCTCCGACGAGGTCGGTTCAGGCGCTTCGCCTTGAAAATCCGCAATCATTTAAAAAGCTTGCGCAAAATTCTAATTATTTTGTTACGCCAATTTTATTCGTCTATGCTCTGAGCTTCGCGCGGGCGCGGCGGAAACCGCAAAAATTTACGCAGTAATGTTTCCGCGTTTATTATACCATGAAGCGCGTCTGTTTTCAACAATCAAAGTCAATATCATTTGTTCTTTTCGTATTGATAAACGCGCCTTGAAAAATATTATGTCAAAACGCGCACAGGCAAAAAATATTATTCTATAGCTATCAGATCCGATTTCTCATATCGGTTATGTCCCTGCAGTTGCTTTTTGTACTTCCAGCACTTAATTGCTTCCTCCAAAGATCGTCCCTTATTATCCGCAAAAAAATCCCTTATATAGGTATTGTATTCAAATTGTTTATCAATTTTTGTTTTACTTTTTTTCTTCTCGTCCAGTATTTGATAATAAGCCTCAATCGCCTCGGCATATGTTTTTCCCGCGTTAATTTTCAGCCATTTTTGAAAAGCGACGTTAAAAGAAAAACTATTTCCGATATGCTTTTTGAAAAACTCTCTATGAATCTCTGAACAAACAAAATCAGATTCAATTGCCGCGTCTAAACTAACGCAGGATATTGCCGGCGCCTTTTTCTTTGTCGGTGCAGAAGGTAAAACTTCGCCTGTGTCAAGAAAATGAGCGATCCTATTCGTTATATCTATTTTTCCTCCGGTAACAGGCAATCCATTTTTCTTGCAGAAATCAATCAATTCTTCCTTTAAGTAATAAAAATTGCGAAATATCCCGCTGTCTAAATTTTTATTTAAATCCGGCCTTTCGCCCATATTTTATTCTCCTTCTATCTTAATTCGGATGTTTCTTCTTATCCCGAGTATTCTCTTCATCCGATACAGGACGGTAAAACAAACGTAAGGTTTCGGTCGTCATACAGAACAAGATAAAATAGTAGGCTTATTAAAATATCGAGCCCGCCCGTTTTATCTCAACCGCCCTTTCAAGCATTATTTTCTCAATTTTCTCCGTTTTCGCAAGACCGTGTGAAAAAGCTGTCGCGCTTCCGCAAGCCGCCCCGAGACGGAGAGCATCCTCAAAGCTTTCACTTTTCACATAGCCGGCGAGAAATCCTGCGATCATAGAATCCCCGCATCCGGCCGAGCTTACGAATTCTCCCCGAGCTGCTTCTACAGATGTAACGACGCCGCGTTCGTCTACAAGTACGGCGCCGTTTTCAGCGCGCGACACAATAACGTTTCTCGCTCCCATATTTTTCAACCTGACGGCGTAGTCGATCGTCTTGCCTAACGTATCCGCGTCGTCAGAAAAAATAGCGCCCAATTCCTTATGATTGGGCTTAATAAGAAACGGCTTATATTTCAGGGATCCGAGCAGCAAATCGCCTTCCGCGTCCACGACCGCTTCGCATCCTCTTGAGGAGACGCGGGAAAGTATTCTGTCGTATAAATTGTCGGGCGCCGACGGAGGTATAGAACCTGAAAGAACGATAAAGTCTCCGCTCGATAACATATCGCATTTTTCGAGCAGCCTTTCAACGTCGTCCTCCAAAATGTTCGGTCCGCTCGCGTTAACGTCGAGCTCGATCTCAGATCTTATTTTTACGTTTATGCGGGTATCTCCCGACGCAAGATATACGAAATCCGCCTTTATTTTATCTTCGATCAGCATTTCTTCAAGACGCCTGCCTGAAAATCCCGCAAGAAAGCCAAGCGCGGTATTTTCAATTCCGAGACGAGTCAAAACAATTGATACGTTTATTCCCTTTCCTCCTGGATAAAGACGCTCTTTTTTCGCTCTGTTTATATTTTCCGTCGAAAGCGATTCTATATCAATGATATAATCAAGAGCCGGGTTAAGCGTCATAGTATATATCATTATTTTCTCCTGATTTTATATATCCTTTTTAATATCATATTTTAGCAGAACTCGTTTATTTTGTCAATAAATCATAACGCGATATATAATTCAACAGGCTCAGAAAATTTTTTACCGCCTTATGAATCAACTGGCAGAGAGCGAGGGATTATCGAAAGACTGAAATTCGCCAACCAGCTGAAATGAATACGGCGAATGAAAGCTTGTAAGGCGCAGACATAAACGATTGTGAAGTTTGATGATTTATTATTGAACCGATAACGCACGGCTGGTAGAATTTTTCGCATTTTTGTGATATGCTTTATTTGCTTAAAGATATATATAAATACGAATTTGAAGCCGTCAAAATCTAATGCTGTTACCACTCGTTATAAAATGAATTTAAATTTCTCCAAATGTCTTGAAAACAAAGTGTTTATCGCAATTTATCCGTCTTATCTATTTATACGCTTTCACACAAGTTTATCCCTGCTCACGCCCCTTAGAAGGGAAAAAACAATGGAAGCCAAATTTGGAGACAACATATATATTTGGAGACAACATATATAATAGAGAGTTCGCAGACATCTATAATAGTTTGTCAATTTTAAACCTTTATGATGCTAAGGAGAAAATAAAATGAACAGAGATGAAATATTAAAAACAAATAAGCATTACTGGGATACTTACGCAGATTTGTGGTTTGGAACTACAGCGCTTCCTACATACGGAGTACATTTTGTAACCGAGAATGAGTTACACCTGTTCGGTGATGTTTCGGGCAGAAAAATGCTTGAACTTTGCTGTGGCAGCGGCCATTCCTTGAAATATAATGCGGACAGAAACGCCGGCGAATTATGGGGCGTAGATATTTCTCATAAACAGCTTGAAAATGCCAAACAGTATTTGAGCGATAACGGTTATACCGCAAATCTCATTTGCTCTCCCATGGAAGCTGATATGGATATTCCAAAAGATTATTTCGATTTTGTATACTCTATTTATGGAATCGGATGGACGACAGATCTGGATGGTACTTTCCAAAAGATCGCCTCATATCTGAAAAAAGACGGCGTCTTCATTTTTAGTTGGCATCATCCGCTCAATTACTGCATCGCATGGTCTTGCGATGAACGGAAAGATGTGATCGAAAATAACGCATTAGTGATGAACAAAAGTTATTTTGATGAATCCTATTTCAGAATGCCGGCGGACGATAGTGAGATCATGTTGTGCAACCGAAAAATATCCACCTATGTTAACGCTTTGGCAAAGGCTGGATTTGTAATCGAACAAATGGTTGAGCAGACCGATGAGGCGACAATGCAAGCAGAAGGAAATATCAGCGATAAAGCAAAGAAAGCAAAAATGCTGCCCATTTCGGTTTTGTTTAAGGCAAGAAAGTTATGAAAGAGAATCCGGCAAGGCGATTGCTTCTCACAGAATGTTCTCGTAGGTAAGAGGTACGGCAATTTGTGACAAAGACGAAATACTCTGAGTATAAATTGTAGATTTGTGCGTGGGGTGTATTTCGCTCTAAAAACACATATGTCTTATTACCCGACGAAAAAGAATTTGATATTCAGATTAATAAAAATTCCATTGTTTTGTCTCATAAGGGTAAAAACAATGTAGACTACATAAGGCTGGAACACAAGATAGGCGATACCCCATGAAAATACGACGTTTTCAGAGGGCTTGATAGATAAACTAAAATTTGAAGAGGAGTCATACATTGAAAATTGAGAATAACATTTTAAAATATTACCTAAAAAACGTATATTTCATTACAGGCACGGCTTATGCGGGAAAATCAACGACAGTAAAAATGCTTGCCGAACGATATGATATGATTTTTTGCGGAGAAAACTATCATTGTACGGTATCAGATATTGTGGCGACGCCAGATGTACAGCCTGACATTTGTTTCACAAAAAATCTTACCGACTGGAAAGATTTTGTCACGCGTTCTCCTGAGGAATATGAGCGATGGATCTATAGTACGGGAAAGGAAGCCGCGGAGTTCGAGGTAGCCGAACTCATTTCAATATCAAGGGATAAAAAAGTCATTGTTGATACAAATATTCCCGTTGATATTCTGAAAGAAATTTCCGATTATAATCATGTCGCCGTTATGCTTTCCCCTCAGTCTATGAGCGTAGAGCGTTTTTTTGACCGAAGAGACCCCGAAAAATTGTTCATACGCAGCGTTATTGAAAGTTGTGAAAATCCCGAAAGCGTGATGGAAAATTACAGGCGTTGTCTTGCGCTTATTAACAGTAAAAAACGCTATGACAAATACGCGGACAGCGGTTTTTTTACGGTTGTTCGGCAAGACGGTGAAATAGATACGAGAGACGACGTATGCAATCTGATTGCAAAACATTTCGGATTGGCTTAGCTAATAATTATCTTTTGCTTACTCAACGTTTATTTATCAATAAAATATACGAATACATTGACAGTTTTTTACACTCATGATATAATATTATAACAATTTGCCGCTTTTACAGGCAAAAAACTCGTTTTCTATAGGAGAAAAAAATGATCAAGAAAATTCTGTGTTCGGCGCTTTCTCTCGCCATGCTGTCGTCGGCTCTGATCATTCCCGCCTCGTCGGCTAAGTCAGACTTGCCGTTTACCGATCTGAACGACGGAAGCTGGTACTGCGAACCCATATCGTACGTATGGGAAAACAATATTATGCGCGGCATGACTCCGACCACGTTCGAGCCTGAAACCACCATGTCCAGAGCTATGTTCGTAACTGTAATCGGAAGATTATGCGGAGCCGAGGAAAAGATAATCGAAACGTTCCCCGACGTAATTGCCAACTCATACTACGGCGGATACGTTGGCTGGGCCGTAGACGCGGGGATCGTCAAAGGCTACGACGACGATACCTTTAAGCCGGATGTTAACGTGTCTCGCGAAGAAGCCGCCGCTATGATCACAAGATACGTATCATACGACGATCTTTTGATCGATTGGGTTCGCCGCGTTCCCGGCAAATTCAAGGACGCCGATAAAATTGCCGAATGGGCCGCGGACAGCGTCGACGAGCTGAGCCTTATGTCTATCATATTGGGAGACGATACGGGACGATTCAATCCTTCAAAAAATCTTACAAGAGCGGAAGCCGCCGCCATTCTCATGAGACTTGACACGGCTGTAAAGGCGTCCCGCTCTACCACCTCTATCGTATCGGCATACGATATGATAAACGATCCGGAGTCGGTATACAGCAACATGGATTCCACGCTTACGGAGAAAGACGGTCTTCCCGTTATGAGCTTCACCCCGCACGAATATTTCTCAGCGCCTTGGTACATAGGAATCAACTATGTTGAAACCGACGTTGAAGCCGGAGCTCTCGAGTATACGAAAATTTGCTATAAAACAGAAGCCGATACCAATCCGTATTTGACGGTAAAATCTCCCGTATATGAATCGGAAAAAATAGACCCCGTATCAGTCACGGAAGACGACGGGTATACGACCGCTTTGTTTAAAACAGGCGACCTTATACGCTCTCACAGAGAAAGCTATCTCAACGCGGAAAACCCATATAAAAAAGAAAAACTGGACGCCCTCAAAAATCTAAATATCAGATCTCTATACAGCACGTACCTAAAAATCGCCGTTTATCCATTTGGCGACGAGGGAGCAGGCGACGCGGACGTTATGTATATCGCGTTCTCTTCAACCGAAAAAGACGCGAAGGCTCTCAGCGTTTCTTCTGCGTCCGACTATCTGAAGAGCGGCAGGGACGAAGGCGTGTTCATAGGAGAAGCCACAAACGAAGTCGTTTCTTCTTATAAAAAAGAAATGGACGGGCGGATCGACGATATACTGGACGCTAAAAACGCAATAACGCCAGACGATATCAAGGGAACATGCTATTATATTTCTTCCGAACACGGCGACGATTCAAACGACGGTCTTTCCCCCGAAAAACCGTGGAAAAGCTTTAAGAACATATATGACGTTAAAGGAAACAATATTCTCAGACCCAAGGTAAAGGCCGGAGACGGAATATTCCTCGAAAGGGGAAGCGTGTTCTATCCAAGCTATAAAACTAATTTCTCAGGCGATTACGTGCTGCCTGGCGAAAGCGGAATAACGTACGCCGCGTACGGAAAAGGACCCAAACCTATTCTCACCGAGGCTCTTGACGTTAACGGAAGCATGGACTGGGAAAAGACTCAATGGAAAAACGTATGGAAGCTCTCAAACGTCGGTCTTAAGGGACCTGAAAGCTCGCCTGGATATTATGACGTAGGAAACATTATAGTATACGACAAGCAGGGCAACGTCGGATGGGGAGTAAAGGTAATCCCTATGGATCCCGCGAATCCTTACGCGGAAGGTTCCGTTACTTACGGTATCGGAGAAGCCTCGAACGGATTTGAAAAATTCGAGACTCTATCGGTTCCGTGCGAAAATCCTTCCGTAGTGAAAAATAATCTCGAATACTTCCACGATTTCACCGACGGAAGCGTATATATGTACTATAACGGCGGCAATCCAGGAGACGTGTTCGATAAAATAATCGTTTCAAAGCGAGGAAACATTGTGTCGACGGGCGGAACTAACGTTATGATCGACAACATATCGTTCAAGTATACCGGAAGTCACGGCTTGTCTACCGGCGACGCTTCAAATTTTACCGTACAAAACTGTACCTTTGAATGGATAGGCGGATCGCTTCAAAGCGACAATAACTACGAGCCGGAAGCGTATATTACTCGGTTTGGCAACGGCTTTGAAAATTGGGCTAACGCAGACGGGCTGCATATAAAAAACTGCTATTTCAATCAGATATTCGACGGCGCGGCAAGCACTCAGGTTCTTTGGAAAGACATCAGCATCGTCAACGACTTCGATATTGTCGACTGCGTATTTAAAAACTCTAACTCGCCGGTTGAAATATGGAATCTTGCTCACGATGAAGTAAGCGCTAACGTGACGATTTCCGGAAACTACTTCTTAAACGAAGCTCCTGAAAGACGTTACGGTATGCAGAGACTGGACGGCGGCGGACACAAACCGAGCTATCGTTCCGCTTCATTCATTTCACTCTCCGCCCTCGATATGATCACTCATGAAAGATTTATCGTCGAAAAAAACGTATTTTTCATGGACAACGCTAGCATATACGGCGGTCGGCAGTTCCTGTACCGCGGAGACGACAACGGAGTAATGTGCCGCGACAATGTTTTCATCGGCGGTAAGGCCGGTTTATCCGACACGTTCGCTCATCTTCCCGACGTTGACCTCAGAAACAGCGCATATCCTCCAAACAGTTACGAAATACGTTATAACTACGTCGACTATACCGAAGATTTTATATCAAAAACATGGACTGCCCTTGGCTGCGACAGAGGAAGCAAGTTCTACTTTGCAAAGTAAATAGTATATGGGACGTCGGAATACGGCGTCCCGATTATTTTTTTACGATATATAATCGACGGTATATTATTTTTAATTGATTTATATAGGCTTATATGATATAATTACCACAGAATTTGAAGCTCCTAATTAAAACAAGTACAACGGAAAGCTTAGCGTAAAATATACGATATTGCGCGACTGCTTCACGCTCAAATTCCCCCAATAGTCAGATTCATTGAGTTTTATAACTATTTGCGCCGCCGTAGGGCGGTTTGATGGAGGTTAATATGAAAGTCGTTATAATAGGCGGAGTGGCGGCCGGAACAAAAACCGCCGCTAAGCTCAAAAGAGAATCCACAAGCGACGAAGTAATAATTTATACAAAAAGCGAAGATATTTCATACGCCGGATGCGGTCTTCCCTATTACATAGGAGGAGATATTGAATCCGAAGATCAGCTCACAGTAAACACGCCGGAAAAGTTTTCAAAGCTGACCGGATGCGAGGTTCATACAAAATGCGAAGTTACAAAAGTTGATCCCGCGTCTAAGACTGTTACGGTAAACGGAAAAAACACGGTATCTTACGATAAACTTGTGATTGCCGTAGGAGCCGAACCGGTTATTCCATCCATCGAAGGCGCTTCGCTGCCGGGAGTATTTTCAGTACGAGTTCCGGCAGACGCCGTGCGGACAAGAAAATACGCCGAGGAGTACGGATGCCGTCGCGCCGTAATAATCGGAGGCGGATTTATCGGACTTGAGGTCGCCGAAAATCTGAAGAAAAAGGGATTATCCGTGACTATAATCGATATCGCGTCGAACCTCCTTGAAGGAGTTCTCGATCACGAAATGGCCGACTATGTTCGCCGCAGTCTGATAAGTTCGGGCGTGCGCGTCATGACTGGAACTTCCATAATATCTATAAAGGGAGGCGACAAAGTCGAGGGAATACGAACGACCGCGGGAGAAATTCCCGCCGATATGGCGATTATTGCGGCTGGAATCCGTCCGGCAACCGGATTTCTCGAAGATTCCGGAATCGATACTCATAGAGGACGTATTCTTACGGACGAATATGGCGCGACTAATTTGCCGGACGTTTACGCCGTAGGAGACTGCGCGGAAGTGAAAAACAAAATAACCGGGAAAAGGCAGTGGTCTCCAATGGGTTCAACCGCTAATATAATGGGAAGAACGCTCGCTTTAAACTTAAGCGGCGAGAAAACTCCGTACGCCGGATGCCTTGGAACGGGGATTGTAAAAATATCCGAAGATCTTAACGCCGCTCGCACAGGTTTGAGCGAGTCTCAAGCCGCCGATGAAGGATACGATACGGAAACGGTTCTTTGCGTTTCAGACGACAAAGCGCACTACTACCCCGATTCGTCTTTCTTCATCACAAAGCTGATCGCCGACAAAGCGTCCCACAAACTTCTCGGAGCTCAAATTCTCGGCAAAGGGACCGTTGACAAAATGGCGGATATAGCCGTAGCCGGAATTTCACTCGGAAGCCGCGTAGAGGACTTTCTAAACATGGACTTTGCATACGCCCCCCCGTTCTCAACGGCTATTCATCCTTTTGCGGCCGCGTGCGGAATCCTTTTCAATAAACTCTCCGGACGGTTCGCGTCGTTTACGCCCGCTGAATACGCGGATGGAGCAGCGAAGGAATACCGTATCATCGACGTTCATCCCGCTCCGGCGATTTCCGGAGCCGAATGGTTCAATCTTACAAAGCCCGAAGAAATCGCTGAAAAATACGATAAAAGCGAAAAACTCCTGCTTGTATGCAGAAGAGGAAGAAGAGCGTACATGACGCAGAGAAAACTTCGCGCGCTTGGATTTGAAAACACGCGGGTTCTGGAAGGAGGAGCGGCGTTTAACGTCATAAAGAAAACTCTTCCGTCAAACGGTAAGCTCCCCCCGGAGGAAATTAAGAGAGTTAAAGGCCTTGGATGCCTTCAGGATAAAAGATACGACGACGTATTTAACGTGCGAGTCATTACTGTAAACGGAAAAATAACCGCGGACGAACACAGGGCCGTTGCCGAGGCGGCCGAATGCTTTGGCAGCGGAGAAATCACGATGACGTCTCGTCTTACTCTTGAAATACAAGGAGTTCCTTACGAAAATCTGGATCCGTTGTTCGCGTTTCTCGCTCAAAACGGACTTGAAACAGGCGGCACAGGATCGCTCGTCAGACCTGTGGTTTCCTGTAAAGGAACGACGTGTCAGTACGGTCTGATAGACACGTTTGAACTTAGCCGAAAAATACACGAACGCTTCTATAAAGGTTACCGCGGCGTTACCCTTCCGCACAAGTTTAAAATAGCCGTGGGAGGGTGTCCTAACAACTGCGTCAAACCCGATCTTAACGATCTTGGAGTTATAGGTCAAAGAATACCCGTATTCGACTTTTCAAAGTGCCGCGGATGCAAAAAATGTCAGGTTGAAACTTCCTGCCCGATAAAAGTCGCGACCGTAAAGGACGGGATGCTAAACGTCGACTCTTTATCCTGCAACGGATGCGGAAGGTGCAAGTCAAAATGTCCTTTCGGCGTTACCGAGGAGTATACGAACGGATACAAAATATTTATCGGCGGAAGATGGGGCAAGAAAATTGCGAACGGCAAGCCTCTTGACAAAATATTTACAAGCGAGGACGAGGTTCTCGACATAATAGAACGCGCGATACTTTTCTTCCGAGACGAAGGAATTACCGGAGAACGTCTCGCCGACACAATAAACAGGCTTGGATTCGACTACGCTCAGGAAAAGCTGCTGAATTCGAATATCGATAAGTCGTCAATACTTGAAAAAAACGTAAAGGGCGGCGCAAGCTGTTAAGGTAAAATTTTTGATCTGGCAGAATAATTTGCCCAGTCTGAAAACAGCGATATTCAAACAGCAAAATATAATAAATTATTTTTCGGCCTGCCACCCACGACTCAAGGTAAGTTTACAGATTGTCGACGCGTAGAAAGCGTCCCTCTGCGAAGGGAAAGGAAGACCGCGCGTCCCATGATGCGAAATCTTTCTAAGAAGCTATACCAAAACTTTCGGCCTTTTTTCCACGCCAATTTAGTTTGTCCGCGCTATGTAATTTACTCTCGCTTTTTTAGAATTCGGCGAAAATAACTGCATTTCATTATTTTTAACAATTATTACATTTGTCCCGGCGATGTTATCTTCGAAATAACGACGGTATCATAACTAAGTCAAAGTTACTCGCCAATGAAAGGATCTTATATGAAACGAATCGCTTCCGCTTTGATCTCTGCGGCCGCGCTTTTATCTGTCTTCGGATGCGCCCGCGACGAAAGACCGCCAATGTCATCCGAAACGGAATTGAGAGAAAATAACGCGTCGTATGAATTTATCGACGACGCTGGAAGAGCCGTGTCGGTTAAATCGACGGAGCGTGTCGCCGCGCTTCTCGGAAGCTACGCTGATATTTGGTATCTTGCCGGAGGAACGATATGCGCGTCTGCGGACGACGCTTGGGAAGATTTCGATCTTCCGATTCCGGACGACGCCGTAAATCTCGGAGGAACAAAAAACCTTAGTCTTGAAGCGCTTCTGTCGGCTAACCCGGATTTCGTAATAGCCAGTACAAATACGCCTCAGCATCTCGAATGGCAAAGCGCGCTCGAAAGCTCGGGAATAGCCGTAGCGTACTTTGACGTAACAAATTTTGACGATTATCTCAGGATGCTCAAAATATGCTCGGATATTACCGGTCGACCGGAGGTATACGAGCAATATGGAACGGAGCTGCAGAGGCGTATAGACGAAATCGTCGAGCGAGAACGCGGACGCGAACCGCAAACAGCTCTCGTTATGCGTGCTTCGGCCGCCAGCATACGAGCGAAGAACAGCTCGTCTACCGTTTTAGGAGAAATACTCAATGGATTCGGATGCGTCAATATAGCGGACGGCGACGATACTCTTCTTGAAAACCTCAACATAGAGAGCATCGTAATTGCAAATCCGGACAAAATATTTTTTATTGAATCCGGAGACGATCTCGACGGTATTCGGAAAAACGTAGAAAAAATGTTTGATGAAAACCCTCTTTGGAAAGAGCTTGACGCGGTTAAAAACGGAGAGGTCTACTATATGGACAAGCGTCTGTATAACCTAAAGCCTAACGCCCGTTGGGCAGAGGCTTATGAAACGGTAGAAAATATCCTATATGGAGAAAAATAACGGGAGATTTTGGTTCCTGATTATCTGCGCGGCGGCCGTCTGTATCCTTTCCGCTCTTCTAAGCTTTTGCCTTGGAAGCATAAATTTTACGCCTAAGCAGATATTCGCCGCGCTCATACAAGGAGAAACCGGCGCTTGCGTAAACATATTAAAATACGCGCGTTTGCCAAGAACCATAGCTTGTCTTGCCGCAGGCGCGGCGTTATCCGTCGCCGGCGCTATACTTCAAAACGTTCTTTCCAACAATTTAGCCTCTCCTGGAGTGATCGGCGTTAACGCCGGAGCCGGACTGGGAGTTACTCTATGCTGCGCCTCCGGAATTCTTTCCGGTTGGGCGGTGTCGGCCTCGGCCTTTGCCGGAAGCGTTATCGCGACGATGATCATAACTATATTCGCCGGAAGGACCGGAGCTTCAAAAACAACCGTCGTGCTTGGCGGCGTCGCGCTAAACAGCATATTAAACGCGTTTAGGGAATCTGTTACTACGCTTCGTCCCGATTCTGCGTTTATGAGCTCTGAGTTTAGGGTAGGCGGCTTTTCGTCGGTATCATATGTAAGACTGCTGCCCGCGGCGGCGCTTATCGCTATCTCGCTGATACTCCTCTTCACTCTGTTCAACGAACTCGACGTAGTGGCTCTCGGAGATGAAACGGCTCATTCAGTTGGACTTTCAGTCAGACGCTATAGAATCATATTTTTGATTCTGTCCGCTTCGCTTGCCGGAGCCGCAGTCAGCTTTGCCGGTATGCTTAGCTTTGTCGGACTGATTGTTCCGCATCTGTCCCGCCGCGTCGTAGGCAACGAGAGCCGCCGTCTGATCCCATTTTCCGCGCTCCTCGGCGCAGGATTCCTTACGCTATGCGACTTAGCCGCAAGAATGATTTTTAGTCCGTACGAGCTGCCTGTAGGAATAATAATGGCGATTATCGGAGGCCCCGCCTTCGCGTTTATACTAATACGACGTAAAGGCGGACGACGGCATGGTTGAAATTAAAAATTTGAAAGCCGGATACGGCAAAACGGAAATTTTAAGCGGAATAAGCTTAACGGCTGAATTCGGCGAAATAACAACTGTGATAGGAGCTAACGGATGCGGAAAAAGCACGCTGCTTAAAGCAATCGTAGGGTTGATTCCCGCTTTATCCGGAAGCATACGCGTGGAGGGAGTTCTCGTCGATAATATGTCGTCTATAGAGCGCGCAAAAAAAATTTCATATTTGCCTCAGGGAAAAAATATACCGGATATTTCGGCCGGACGAATGGTTCTCCACGGAAGATTCCCATATCTCTCTTATCCCCGAAAGTATAGAAAAGTTGATTTTGCAGTCGTTGAAAACGTTATGGAGCAAATGGGAATACTTCATCTTGCCGACAAGCCGCTGTCGGCGCTATCCGGAGGAATGAGGCAAAAGGTGTATATCGCGGCGGCCCTCGCACAGGAAACCGACGTTATTATTATGGACGAACCTACGACGTATCTGGACATAGGTCGGCAGCTTAGCCTGTCTAAGACTGTCAAAGGGCTTTCCGAAAAAGGAAAAACGATAATTATGGTTTTGCACGATATTCTGCTCGCGCTTAAAATTTCAGATAAGATCGCCGTTATGGAAAATGGAATTATATCCGTATGCGGAACTCCGCGTGAAATAATGGAATCAGGTATTACTGAAAAAATATACGGCGTCTCCATAAAATCAATCGACGACGGTTGCGGAACTCAATACTATTACGACATATAACGGGATTGAAAGCGCTTTTTAAAACAGCGCTATGTGGGCAATAAAGGCGGCGGATATGAAATATTTTCCTATGTTTGTAAACGTCTATAAAAAAGAAGTCGTAATATGCGGCGGAGGTAAACGAGCTATTGAAAAAATTTCGAAACTTAAACCTTTCGGAGCTATATTACGCGTGGTATCTCCTGATTTGTCGGATGAAATATTGAACTTAGAAGGTATTTACATAAGTAGGAAAAGCTTTACGCGCGACGACTTAGATTCCCATCCCGTCTTTGTCGTCGCAGCGGAAGATAAGCGTGAAAATGAAAGGATATCGGCCGTATGCAGAGCCGAGAATGTTCTCGTCAACGCAGTTGATCAACCTTCAGAATGCGATTTTATTTTTCCATCAATATTTGCTACGGATATGCTTTGCATAGGCGTCAGTACCGGAGGAGCGTCGCCGACGGCGGGCATAGCCCTAAGAGATATGATTACGAACGTCGTGCCGCATCGAATAGACGATATTCTTTCATGGCTGGTTGAAGCTCGCGAAATAATACGAGAAAAAACCGACGATAAATCGACGCTTAACAAAACTCTTCGATCAGCCGTTAGTTTATCGTTTGCCCTTGGAAGGCCGCTTACCGAAAGCGAACTTGACCAGATCGATGTAGAGATGTAGATACGGTATAAAATTCTTGACTTTTCTCAGTCTCATGATAAAACTTTTCTATATTTTCAAACAATAATATTTTACTGCCGCGCGATGCGGCGGAACGGAGATAAATAATGGCCTTATTTAATGTAAATTGCCAGTCTGCGGCCCTCGGAATGGAAACGCATTTCAACGTCATAATTCCTCAAATATATCCCTATGTGGAAGACGGAAAAAAAGCCGATAAACCTAATTCGCACCCTGTATTATATCTGCTGCACGGTCTTTTCGATAATGAAAATTCCTGGCTTCGTCATACCTCTATCGAACGATATGCGGAGGAAAAAGGAATCGCCGTGGTTCTACCTACGTCGCGCCGCGGATGGTACTGCGACTCTATACTTGGAAATTATTATACCTTTGTAGCGGAAGAGCTTCCAAAATTTATCTCGGAATTTTTCCCTACAATATCCGTTCTTCGAGAAGATACCTTTATAGCGGGGCTTTCCATGGGAGGATACGGAGCGCTTAAGATCGCTCTTATGAATCCGAACAGATTCTCGTTCGCAGGAGCTCTTTCAGGAGCGCATAACATACGTACGGGTGAAATTAACGAATTGCTGACTCAAGAAAAAATCTTAACCTCAAAAGAAGACGTTGACAAAAACGATCCTTTTATTATCGCAAAGCAGCTCGCCTCCAGCAGCAAAGAAAAGCCGGATTTTTACATGTGGTGCGGAACCGAGGATTCGTTTTACGAGACCAATGTAAAGATGTACGATCATTTGAAATCACTCGGATTTAACGTGGAATTTTCCTCAACCACCGGCGACCATTCATGGAAATACTGGGACAGAGAAATACAAAATGTGATCGACCGTCTGCCGATAAAAAACAGATAATATAAGAACGTCCGCGGGATACTTTGAAGATCTCCGCAGACGTTCTTTATTTTTCATTTTCAGCCCTCGAACAGTTCCTTAACATGTCTCAGATATTCGCGTATCTGAAGATGCTGAGGACATGCCGTTTCGCATTTTCCGCACTTAACGCAGTCGGAAGCAAGACCGTAGCTTACGCCGCTGTTTGAATAGTATTCCTCCTGAGGAGAGAAACCGCGGCTTCCAAGCAATCTCTCCGTATTGTATAGAGCGAAGTACCGGGGAATCGGAATCTTTTTAGGACATCCTTCGAGACAATATCCGCATGCCGTGCATGGAATTTCGACGGAGCGGTGAATAATTTTTACCGCTTCGTTCAACACTCCGAGCTCGTCGGGATTTATAGGCTTAAGTTCCTTCATAAAGCTCATATTATCCTGTAGCTGATCCATATTCGACATTCCGCTGAGGACTACAATAACCTCGTCAAGGCTTGCCGCAAATCTAATAGCCCACGAAGCGGGCGAAGCGTCCGGCGCATAATCCCGAAGCAGCTTTTCCGCCTCTGCCGGAACCGACGCGAGCGTGCCGCCCTTGACAGGTTCCATAACTATAACCTTCTTACCGTGGCGGCAAGCGCATTCGTAACAAAGTCTCGATTGTATACCTTCATGCTCCCAGTCAAGATAATTGATCTGAAGCTGAACAAACTCAACCTCCGGATGATCGGTTAACACCCTCTCGAGAAGCTCCGCGTCGTCATGGAAGGAGAAGCCCATGTGCGTTATCTGACCGGCCGCCTTCTTTTCCGAAACAAATTCAAACTCGCGGAGCCTTTGAGCCGTATTATCATAATTAGATCCGTTGATATCGTGAAGCAGATAATAATCGAAGTAATCTACGCCGCATTTTTTCAGCTGCTCGTCAAATATGCGAGGCAGATCTTCCTCGTTTTTCAGAAACATAGTCGGCATTTTATCTGCAAGCAAAAAGCTGTCTCTCGGATGACGTTCAACCAAAGCTTCCCTAACTACGTTTTCACTATGATAGCTATGATACATATAAGCCGTGTCGAAATATGTAAATCCATTTTCAAGAAAAGCGTCGACCATCCGACATGTAGCGTCAATATCTACCGATTTTCCATTATCAGGGTCTGTAACCGGCAATCTCATCATGCCAAATCCTAATTTTTTCATAAATATTATTCATCCTTTCTTACGCAACGACATATTGTGTTTATTATAGATTATACAGCGCCGACGGTTTATATTTGTAACGGAACTGTTAAAAGTAACATAAGCATATTACGCCCTTTCTTTACATAGATATGGAATATGAAAACGATAAGTTTCGCAGAAAGACAGCGAAAAACAGTAGAAAGGAAAACGGACGGAATAGTATGGTCATACAAAAGAAAGGCATGAACGGAGTTATGACGGACAGACGATATCTACCTGAAGGAACGCTTTACGGCGGAGAGGAAAACAACTATCACACGGCAGATCTTAGACGGCTGGAACGCGCCATGGAACAGGGACAAATAATAGAAGGAATGGCCGTAAGGTGCGATTGCTCGAATATGTGTCTTACGGTAGACCTCGGATGCATACAAGGAATTATTCCTAAAGAAGAAGCGCTTTTTTTAAGAGACGGAGAAGACGGCAAGGATATCGCAATTATAACAAGAGTGGGTAAACCGGTATCAGTTAAGATAACTGATATAGATTTCTCCGGCGACGTTCCCCGCGCAATTCTTTCACGTCGCGCGGCGCAGGAGGAATGCTTTGAAACGAGCGTTTCCGCGCTTTCTCCCGGAGATATTATTCCGGCGACGGTAACCCACCTAGAGCCGTTCGGGGCCTTTGTAGATATTGGCTGCGGCATAGTGTCCCTTCTTACTGTGGATTCTATTTCAGTTTCCAGAATATCCCATCCAAAAGATAGATTCAGATGCGGCGAAAAAATATTCTGCGCCGTGAAAAGCATAGACAATGAAAGCGGCCGCATATACATGACTCACCGGGAACTGCTCGGCACATGGGAAGAAAACGCCTCTGAATTTTCCGTAGGAGAAACTGTCGCGGGCGTAGTTCGCTCCATTGAAGAATACGGAATATTCGTTGAGCTTGCGCCTAATCTTGCAGGGCTTGCCGAATATAGAGAAGGCGTAAATGTCGGAGACAGATGCGCGGTTTTCATAAAAAACATAATTCCGGACAGAATGAAAATAAAATTAGTTCTGATCGACAGCGCGCCTCAGGAACAATCTGAAATTGAGAAAAATAAAAGAATACGAAAATATTATATTGATCCGGAAAAAGTGGAGCACATAGATAAATGGCTATATTCGCCTTTGGAATGTCCTAAAATAATCGAAACAATTTTTTAATTGAGAATAGATTAAACCTAATAAAACTGCGAGGCCACCGTACCTTATCGATTTTAGATTCATAAAAATATTGGGTCTGCCGGAACAGGCGGACCCAATACGTTTTTTAATTTAAAGCTCCGCGAGTATCGAGCAACGGAACGCTTTATTTAATCTTTGCAATAAAGTTTTTATGCTGTTATGGGAATGAAATTTTTATAAAAAATAAAGCCGCTTCAATCAACGATAGATTTAAGAGGTATTTGTTCGACGTCCCACTTACTGTCCGAATGAATCGTTATAAGCTCGGCGCCGTGCTGATCCGTATCGTCTTCGATCCCCGGCATAGCGAGATAGTCTATGCTCATTCCGTAAGTCAAGCGTATACCTTTATATTCAAGCGACATATTGTTGTAATGATCGTGACCGCAAAAAAGTCCGGTCGTACTGCCAAGCTCCAGCATCTTATCGAAAAGATTGCTCGGATAATCGGAGCAGCATACTTTATCGATCATCTTTTCACCGTTTTCGCCAAAGAAATACTTAACTTCGCCGCTTCCCTGCTCGTATAGTTCGTACGCGGTTCTGTATTGCTGAATCGGTATATGGAAAAACGCCAGAGACGAGATCGTACGTCCCGATTCTTCGCTAAGCCGCTTCACATGATCTGCGTACCATTCTACCTGATCGTCGTGAATGTAATCGTATTCGTTAAGTCCGGACAAATATGCGTTTGAATCGATCAGAAAAAGAGCCGTATTCAATTCGCCGTCCGCGTTACGCAGCTCTATAAGCTGATTATTTCTTCCAGTCACATTCGGCTGAACATAGGGATACAGAAGATTTCCGGACGTTTTATAAGAAAGAGATTTATATATATCGTCAAGATCCTTCTTTGAAGCCGAGGCAATAGATTCCGTATCATGATTTCCGTATGTAAAAGCCCACGGAATTCCGGTATTTCTCATAAAAGCGGCAAACTGATTTATAGGCGCGGAGTTATTAAGAGACAGAGACATTATTCCAAGCGGGAAGCACAAATCGCCCGTAACTATCACAAGGTCAGGTTCCGCGTGTTCAATCTCGGCGAAGCACGCCTTCAGGGCTTTTATGTCCTTGCTATACGAATAAAGACTCCCTCCGATATGTATGTCGGTCAAATGCAGAATTTTGAAGTCGTCTTCAGAAGCTGTGATCGTATACACTCCGGTTTCGTCGTTATAAGTTATCTTATCGTCGCTATGCGCAACCACGGGAACAGAATTTATATACGGCTGAGTATACCACGTTTCCCTTTGCATCGCATTATATCCCACAAAAATAACTGCGGAGCAGATCGCGGATATAGAGCGTCTGAAATTGAACGCTATGTTATTTGAGGTAATCCTTTTTCTGAAAATTAGATCGTAAAGCCCAATCAGAAGCGCGAAAAGAACGGCGGCCGCTGCAAATATGTTAGCCGGATATTTACCGAGGCCGCTAAACGCGACGAAACATACGGAAACAATTATCCAATAACCTGCGGAAAACACAAGCATGCCTATCAAATTTTTTTTATATCTGTCTTTTTCGGGCAAATTGCATCTGCGTCTCACTATATGAAGACAGAGAAAGTTTTTAATACAAATATATAAAGGAATTTCAATAAGTATTATATTAGCGAATACGTTTTCTTTTAGCTCCGCGTTTTTAGAATTTCCAAAGACCGCGAATAAAAGCATAAAGAAAATGAAAACTGTAAAAGCAGAAAAAAACAATGCGATTCCGTTAAGCTGTCTTTTTAAATACCTATCTGAAATTTTCTTTAAATATAAATACGCTTCGGTATCGTATTTTTCTGAAACAAACTTTCTTTCTCGTTTATTAAGTCTAACGTACGCCCAGTATGTAAGCAGAATCGCGGCCGCACAAAAAATAAAATTATACGGAGATAGAAATATGCCCTGAATGAAATATATTCCGGAAAATACGGCGAGCAGAGAAACAAGATATATACGTCGCCTTTGACCGTTCAGTTCCTTTTTTAACTGTTTCATCGTCTTTACTTCGTCTTCGGCAGATCGCCACCTTTCAATTTCCTCTTCAGAATATCCGGCAAGAACAGCCATACTCGATATTCCTCCGTATAAATAAACGATCTCCTCAAACGCCTCGTCCTTGGACTTATAGGCAAGCAATTTCTGATATTCTTCATTAAGCTTTGCTTTAATTTTGTTTTGAGCGTTAAAAATATTCTCAGAATAAGGAGTTGTTTCAAAAAACATATCCACAAATTTATTTATTCGTTCTTCCACAATATACTTTTCCACCTTTAACAAAAATATATTTTTATTTTATCATTTTTTTTAAATTGTAAAGCATAATATTTCTTCGCTCAACGCTAAGAAATCATAGAAATATGTTTTAAATTTGCTTTAGCGATTGTAAGATATAAATAACGACGAACGCTCATATGCGTCCGCCGTTATTTTAATTTACTTATTTTTACTGGTATTAGTCGTCGTAATACGCGCCGTCGGCTTCGCAATCAAACAGATATCCGTCGTAATAATAGTACGTGGATCCTCTGTCGACTCCCATATCAGCTAAATACTGCACATATTGCTCCGTATATGGGAACAAAGTTTTATTACTTCCGGTTTGCTCCATAAAGTTATTGCGCGATCTTGCCGCATAGCCGCGTTCAGGATTCATCAGATAAACGTTGTTTCTAAAGATAACGCCTTCGGCGTGTTCTCCTCTTGCAAGACCAGAACATCCGGCTGCAAAATAAGTAGCGTACAGATTGATGTTGTTTTCAATAACCAAGTTATACGCCGGCGTGTCCCAGTTTTTAGCGCCAAGCATAAAGGTTCCCGTTTTGTTTCCTACGGGTCTCGTATGACCAAAGCTATAACCGGCATATCTTTGATAGTTATCTCTTACGATAATGTTCTCGGAATAAAATTTCGCCGGATCTTCGTTGTGGTCGTTATGGTTGAAGAATTCTGTGGACATATTGCATCTGTCGAGAACGTTTCCATAGAATTCAATATTTTTCATAGAACCGCCGCCCTGGGTAGTAAATCCCGTATCATATACCTCGTTGAAATAATTGTCTATCGCAAAGAATCCGTCGCAGCCGCCCCAGTTTTGAATAGCGTTGCCGAGACGGCCTCCCATTTCAGCGCCGCCTATCCATTCGAACTGACAGTTTTTGATCAAGAAGTTTGTTGCGTCGTCTATATCAATACCGTGCGTGCCGGCTCCGATGATCGCAAGATTGTCAGCGACGACGTTTTCAGCGCTGCCGCTTATGGCGCTGCCGCATCTGGTTATCATTATTTCGTCGAATATCTCTCCCGGATTTCCGTCGACGGAGCAAAGATACAGCTTATTAGTATTGTAGTCTATCCAGTATTCAAGGTCGTTCTTTAAAGACTGCGGTCCTTCAAAAACGATTCCGCCTTCGTAATAAGTATACTTGCCGTTATATACCATACCGCATTTTGTAGTAGTCTTTCCGATTGGGGATTCGTCGTTACCTATGATTACTTTAACGCCCCAGCGACTTCCGCCGTTAATTGCGATACTTGCAATGTCGTTATAATTATATCTTGCGCCCTCCGGCTTATAGAACGTCTGATCAAGCGCATATACGCAATCGGTTCCTTCTACCTTAGACCATTTTCCGGTAGACGATCCGTCGTCAAACTCAAACGAAGTAGTGAATATCGGTTTCTTTCCATCTCCATATGCTCCGTACGAAGCTCCCTTTGCAAAATCGAGCAGCCAGGAGGTTGAGCCTTCGTAAGGATACCAACGATAGAACTTGCTTCCGCGCTCAAAAAGAACGGCGTCTCCTTCTTTAACCACATTGGTCAATATTCCGTTAGGCTTTACGTTATACAACTTTGAAAGGGATTTCCACGGCGTTTCGGGAGAAAGACCGTCGTTGTCGTCGTCGCCGCTAATTGAAGAAATATAATAGCATTTTCCCTTTATGCTCTTTGGGTCAATGTCGTCGCTGTTATTAAGTATCTCTTCTTTTTTATCGTCGATCAGCTTCATATAATCAGAAAGCGTTTTGTCGTCGATCTTTTTGTAGCTTATAGGGGTTCCGTTATAGTCTCCGAACAAATCTCCGTTATCAGATACTGAAAACGCCGCCGCGGCCTCGGCCGTCTTGAACATAGCTATATAATTCAAGGCAAGATCGGCGTTTTCATTTGCCATTACGGTAAGAACAATCTGCTCCGAGCCGTCTCCCCAAGCGTCGCTTGACGAAAGATCGGCGGTAAGAACGCGACCGGCGCCAGGGTCTTCACCATTCGCGGCGTCTACGGCGGGCTTCGAAGTATCGCCGGAGTACACGCCGAGCTTTACGTCGGAACCGTCCGACGTCGTATATCCTATGCGAACAAAGGGATACTTCTCGGGGTCTATGCATGCGATCTTCAAATCCAATCCGAAATAATTGCCATCCGCGATCGTATTGGCGGGATTGTCGTAAAAATGAGTTATTTTACGTCCGTTTTCATCCTCGACAAGGCGAGGTATATTTTCTCCAACTACTTTAGAACCGTTATAGCTTGTTGTCAGGGCTGGACCGGAATAATAAAGCTGATACGCGTTCATAAAGCAGAATTCTTTGCCCTCTACCTCGTATGAAGGAGTTATTGATTCCTCAAGACGCAGATAAAGTATCATATCGCGCACTCTTTGAATAATGGCCGCCGCCTCCGCGCGCGTTATGTTGCTTTCCGGCAAAAAATCTCCGGCGTCGTTTCCTTTGAGTATACCGGACTGTCTCATTGTCTCTACATTAGCGGCAGCCCATTCGGCTATGTTGTCTTTATCTTCAAAATTCTTGGAAGCGTCCGCAACTTTAAGAAGATGCGCATTGACATAATTTACATATCTCGTCATGGCTGTCGCGGCTTCCTGACGCGTTATTTTATCGTCCGGTTTAAAGCTTCCATCCGGATAACCGTCGAAAATTCCCTTTTCCGCCGCCCATCCGACGTATCCGCTGTACCAGCTTCCATTTACTACGTCTGAAAAAGTATTAGTTTCCTTCTTTTCAGCGCCGTCCAAGCGTCCGAGTATAGTAACGAACATTGCGCGGGTCATATTGTCGTCCGGCGCAAATTTGTCTTTTTCGATTCCATCCATAATGCCGTTTTCGTAAACATATTTAACATAAGAATAGAACCATTGATTCTTAGCCGCGTCGACAAACGGCGTCTCGGCCTCCGCCGCTGTCAAGCCGGCGGCGCAGAGGCCAAGCAGCATTGCAGCCGCCATGACTAATGAAAAAAATCTTTTCTTCATCTTTTTTCTCCGTTTCATAAGTATTTTATATAAAGAATGAGGTTATTTGAGAGCCGATCGGTATTTACAGACGCGTATATACCGCGGCGCTTCCGTCTATATTCTATCATATCAGAGCTGCTAAGTCAAATATTTATATTAAATCGACAATATTTTTATCAAACAAGCTAAAAATAGCCTCGACAATTTGTCTATTATGCATATATGAAATAGTAAAATAACGTCAAAGCCCCGCGATATACCGCGTAAAGGCTCTGACGTTATTAGCTATTAATCAGCTATTTTCAGTTCAAACCAAAACGTGCTGCCAATTCCAACCGAGCTGCTCACTCCAAAGCGGGCGCCGTGCATGATCAACGCGTTTTTAACTATAGAAAGACCTATACCCGACCCCTGAGAAGGACGTTTATGAAACCGTCCGGATTTATAATAGCGCTCCCATATCATTGGAAGCTCGCATTCCGGTATTCCCTCTCCGCTGTCCGTAATGGAAATTCTGCACGAGTCGTCTTTTACAGTTTGCATAATCGTAACCGTTTTATCGTCGCCGGTATAGTTTATAGCGTTGCCGATCAGATTGTAAATCACTTGAAGAATGCGCGTCTTATCCGCTCTTACAATCGCATTGGAATCTCGTTCAAATAAAATTTTATATCCGTCGCGCTCGCAAAGCTTTGAAAATCTATTTACCGTCTCCTCTACCGCTTCCGTAACGCTGAATTCTTTTATATCAAGCTGTTGAGAAGACGACATCATACGCGACGCGTCGAGCAAATCGCTTACAAGCGATGAAAGTCTCTCGGTCTCGTCTATTATGACCTGCATATTTTCCGCCGTCATCTCCCCGGGAATATCGCGCATTACCTCTCCGTACCCTTTTATCATAGTAAGAGGAGTTCGAAGATCGTGCGATATGTTTCCAATCAAATCTTTCTGCATCCTGTCAAGAGCGGACAATTCCCTGGCGGCTCTGTCTAAGGTATCCGCCAGCTCTCCCGTTTCTCTGTACGCGCCGCCGTCGAAGTGAACGTCGTAATCTCCGAGCGCAAGTTTTGCCGCCTCTCGGCTCATGTTAGCTATAGGCCGAGTCATATGGGCGGAAATCAGCAAAGATATAATTACCGACAGAATAATTAAAATAAGTGAAATTATTCCGAGGATCGTCCTTACTGTTGAAACGGTGGATGCAAGTGGATACGTCTCCGTGTTGAAGAGCATGAGATATTCTCCGTCGCTTGACTCAGATAAAACGGCGTATATAATATTGGCTCCGTCATCCGACGCTTCCGTTTCGTTTGAATTAGCGTATCGGGAACCGAAAAGAGGCGCGCTTTGAAGCAATCCTCCATTATTCTTTACCTCCGTATAAATAGAGGTAAAATACGAGTTTGCGTAAGCAGGATCCGAATACATATTATGTATGAAGCAGTTTGAATTGACGTGACGTTCCGTTTCCACTGTTCCGATGCGATTCTGAATTTTGAACACCGTAATACAAATATCGTACCGCTCGCTAAGCGCGCTTGAAGAATCTTCATATTCATCCGCAGATAAGTCCAGCATTTTGGAGGCGCACGACTTAGTTTCAGATATGCGAACCCGTTTATATATAGCAGGAAAAAGAGTTATCTGAAAAAGCCATATAAGAGAAAGCGTCGCGGCCGTAAAAGCCAAAAGATACAAAAGTATTCTTCGTTTTACCGATGGACGGTTAATTTTGTCTTCCACAATATTTTTAACCGAAAAACTCTCGTCAGACTTCCGTATCAAATCGATACCCCACCCCTCTGAGAGTTACTATATGTTCGGCGTATTTTCCAAGAGAGCGCCTGAGCAGCTTGATATGAGTGTCGAGCGTTCTATCGTCTCCGTAATAATCGTATCCCCAAACCTCGCTTATAAGCTTTTCTCTAGATAAGGCTATATTCTTATTTTTTAGCAGATAAAACAACAGATCGTATTCCTTAGGGGTCAAATCAATTCGGTTTCCGTCGATATATACTATCCGAGCCGTAACGTCTACTTTTAGTCCGCCGACCTCAAATATTTCCTTCCTCGTTTCCGAGCCGCCGATCAAGCGCGCTCCGTATCGTTTCATCACCGCTTCTATTCTAAGCATAAGCTCCTTAGGCGAGAAGGGTTTTACGACATAATCGTCGACGCCGACCTCAAACCCGTTGATTTTATCGTATTCCTCGCCGCGCGCGCTTAAAATAATAATAGGCACGTCTGAAAATTTACGTATTTCCCTGCACGCTGAAAATCCGTCCAATTCAGGCATCATAATGTCTATAACCGCAATATCCGGATTTTCACGGCGGCAGAACTCGATCGCTTCCATACCGTTCGACGCTTCTATGGTATCGTGCCCCTCAAACAAAGCGTATTTGGTTATAAGTCGACGAATACCTTCCTCATCGTCCGCAATAAGTATTTTATACATGGAATCTCCCTTTCTGCCGTTAAGCGGAATCTATGCTGTCATGTAGGCGATAAATTTGTATAGAAATAGACGCTAAGTCTGACAGGAAAAACGCTCTTCAAATAATCATTTTTATAAACTGCCAGACTAGCGGAGGCGCTTGGCAACGCCCCCGCAAAATTTTTCCGTCTTCAAATTCGTCAACGCGTTCCGATTCCGCCGTCGTCTTCAGAAGAGTTAGAGCCGGTGGATTCGTAACAAGTTACGTCTACAGTCATTGTCTTTCCTTCCCGGATAATCGTAAACTTCAGCACGTCGCCAACCTCTGACGATTTAACAATCTCTCCCACGTCTTTATAAGAGGCTATCTCCTGCTCGTTGACGGAAATAATCCTATCCTTAAGCTTAAGTCCTTCTTCGCCGTCGTTCAGTCCTTCCATTAAGTTGGTAACATATACGCCGTAGGTGCGAACTCCGTAATAGGAAGCCGTAGAGCTGTCAAAAATATTTGCGATAGTAGCGCCGATAAACGGCCTGCCGGACACATACCCTTTTTCTCTCAGCTGGCTTACGGTATCAAGTGCGTCGTTGGATGGAATTGCAAATCCAAGTCCTTCAATACCGGTTCCGGAGGACTTAGCGTTAACCACTCCGACAAGCTCTCCTTTCATATTAAACAGACCTCCGCCGGAATTTCCGGGATTTATGGCCGTGTTTGTCTGAAGAAGATTCATTACGGTCCCGTCGACCTCAATTTCACGCGCAAGCGAGCTGATTATGCCGTTTGTAACCGTGCCGGACAGTTCTCCAAGAGGATTTCCTATAGCCATAACTTCCTCGCCGACTACAAGCGTGTCGCTGTCGCTGAACTCTGCGTATATCAGGCCGGACATTTCGATTTTCAGAAGGGCTATATCCGAATCCGCGTCGGTCCCTATGACCTCTGCCTCATATTCCTGGCCGTTCTTAAGCTTAACTTTTATTGAATCGGCGACAGATCTGCTGTCGCTTCCGCAGATAACGTGATTATTGGTAACTATATATCCGTTTTCTGAGATAATAACGCCCGATCCTGCTCCGCCAGTAACATACTGTCCAAAGAAGCTGGTGGCCTTATATTCGGTGGAAATAGACACCACCGTATTTTCAACCTTCGCCACAACGTCGGCGTACGTAAGATTAGTTCCTTCAGACGAAGTACCGTCGACGCGATGTATAACCAGCGGCTCCACCGTATCTCCATATGTTTGTCCAAAATAAACGTTTCCGACGTACGCTCCGCCAAATCCGCAGGCGGCGGCTAAAAGAAGAGATACGAGAACAAGAATCGACGCTGCCGCCCAGTTAACGCCCTTTCGAACGTTGTTCTGCTTTTTCATGAGCTTCTTCTCAGCTTTTTTCCTTTTCTTTTCCTCCGCAGGATTCGGAGCATACGTCATTTCTCCGCTCGAACGATTTATTCCGGAATAATATCCTCGCGGAGCTCCAAATTCGCTATGCGCCGTACGATTGTTTTCAGCGCCCGTAATATTTCTTTCCGAGCTGCGGACAACGACGGTAGCATTATCATACGTGGATTTATTCGCATCCACGGCGTTTGAATCCTGCCGGGCAGACTCGCGATTTTCATTTACGCTCGCATAGATTTCCGCATTGTCCGAGCCGTCGGAACTTACATAATTCTTCTTTTCGGGACTTTCCTCGTTATCGGGGAAGACATTATTGTTTTCGTAACCGTCTCTCATTGCGTTTCTTCCTTTCATTCGCTCATATTATAATATTGCTCGACGTCTTACGAGCTTATTTCTTTTACGCTTTAATTATAGTTCCCCATTGTGACGGCTTTATGAAAAGAGAAGGAATTGTTACTGAAATGTCCGTGTTACGTTTAATCGGTTATATTAAATTTTTTCATCTTCAACAAACGTAAAGATCTCAACCTTATCAGTTATTTTCGCTCGCCTGTCCGGTATTCGGCTGCGTCCCGTAAATATGAAAAACAAAGATGTCCCGACTATTATTAAAAGCAAAAGAAACGCAATGAATATTCCCGCAAAACGGCGGTCGAACCTTCGCCGCCTGAAAGCGGTCGTATTTATTAGATACGCGTCTCGTTCAGTCAACGTTTCTTTATCGTTATCGCCGCGTTTTTTTCTGGTTTTCATTTTTCAGTCGGCCTTTCATAAATTTTTATATAATTAAAGAGGAGGAAAGACTACGTCTCTCCCCCCAAGGTTTATAAAATCAAAGAGCGTCTCTTCTGGAAAGATTCATACGTCCTTTTTCATCTACGCCTAAGAATTTAACTTTCATCTCGTCGCCTACGTTGCAAACATCCTCCACCTTTTCAGTTCTCTTGTTATCAAGCTTAGAAATGTGAACAAGGCCTTCTTTTTTAGGAGCAAATTCTACAAACGCGCCGATTGGGATTATACGAGTTACTCGGCCGGTATATATCTCACCGGGAACTGGTTCGAACACTATTGCGTCGATAGCAGCTTTCGCCGCCTCGATAGAAGCCTTCGACGGAGACGCGATATAAATCGTTCCGTCCTCTTCAATATCGATCTTCGCGCCAGTTTCGGCTACAATACCCTGTATAACCTTGCCCTGCTTACCGATAACCTCGCTGATTTTCTCAACGTCGATCTTCATAGAAAGCATCTTAGGAGCGTACTCGGAAACTTCTTCTCTCGGAGCTGGAATCGCCTTAAGCAGGATATCGTCGATTATATAATCGCGCCCCTTGTGCGTTACTTCAAGAGCTTCCTTGATAATTTCTGGAGTCAAGCCGTCTATCTTCAGATCCATCTGAATTGAAGTAATACCCTTATGTGTTCCCGCAACCTTAAAGTCCATATCTCCGTAGAAGTCCTCGAGACCCTGAATATCGATCATGGTCATGAAGCGATCGCTGTTCTCCTCAGTGATAAGTCCGCAGGAAATACCGGCGACGGGAGCTTTAATCGGAACTCCCGCGTCCATGAGAGCAAGAGTTGAACCGCAAACGGAGGCCTGCGAGGTTGATCCGTTAGAGCTTATAACTTCCGACACAAGCCTGATGGCATAAGGAAATTCCTCAACGGAAGGAAGCACGGGAACAAGCGAACGCTCTGCAAGAGCGCCGTGGCCTATTTCACGGCGACCCGGACTTCTAGAAGATTTGGCTTCTCCTACGGAATAGCCCGGCATATTGTAATGGTGCATATATCTCTTAGATTCGTCTTCGCTGATTCCGTCAAGCGCCTGAGCGTCCGATAAGGCGCCGAGCGTAGCTATAGTCATAACCTGAGTCTGTCCCCTAGTGAACATACCGCTGCCGTGCGTTCTGTTAAAGAGCCCTACCTCTGCCGCAAGCGGTCTGATCTGATCCATTCGTCTTCCGTCGACGCGCTTTTTGTCGTCGAGAAGCCAGCGGCGAACGATTTTCTTCTGAATTTTATAAATAAGCTCTGGATATATCGCCTCGAGATCCGGATACTCCTCAATGAACTTTTCTATAATTGCGTCGCGGATTGGCTCCATTCTCGCGTCGCGAACAGTTTTGTCGTCGGTGTCGAGCGCGAACATTACGTCCTTCTCGCAGAACGAGAAAACCTTATCGAACATGTCGTGATCAAGCTCGCAGGACGGATACTCAAATTTCGGTTTACCAATTTCTTTAACAATATTATCGATAAATTTGATAAGTCCTTTAATCTCTTCGTGCGCCTTCATAATAGCGTCGAACATTACGTCGTCGGCCACTTCTTTAGCGCCCGCTTCAATCATAACGACTTTCTTAGCCGACGCGGCTACGGTCAGCTCAAGAGAACTCCGTCCGCGCTGCTCGGACGTTGGGTTCATTATGATACCCTCTTCTTCGGTAAGTCCTACGAATACTCCGCCTATAGGCCCGTTCCAAGGAATATCGGAAATTGAGAGCGCGATAGACGCTCCTATCATACCGGTAATCTCAGGAGAACAATCATGGTCTACGGAGAGCACGAGCAGAGAAATCGCCACGTCGTTTCTCAGATCCTTAGGGAATAGAGGACGGACGGGGCGATCTATAACCCTAGCCGTAAGAATCGCCTTTTCCGACGGACGTCCTTCTCTTTTCATATAGCTGCCGGGAATGCGTCCTACGGAGTAAAGTCTCTCCTCAAAATCTATAGACAGAGGGAGAAAATCTATTCCCTCTCTCGGGCGCGCGGATGCGGTGGCGCATGCAAGAATAGCAGTATCTCCATAGCGGATAAGCGCGGAACCGTTTGCAAGACCCGCCATTTTGCCTGTTTCTACAGTCAAAGGTCTTCCGGCAAATTCATAGCTGAACTTCTTGTAGTTTTCAAACATTTTATTTTTCCTTTCTTTTGTTTGATTACATACCGCTGAGGTTCAGCATTTAGACACATACGCGACTAAAAGTCGCGTCCATGTTTAACTGCTAAAACCCGGCGGCGTACCTGTCTTGAAAAAATTTATCGAGGCATGCCGGCAGAGCCGGTCTGCCTCGATAACGTTGGCATACTTATCTTCTGAGTCCGAGTTTCTCAATAATAGCGCGGTAACGCTCTATATCGTTTTTCTGGAGATATCCGAGAAGGTTGCGGCGATGACCTACCATTTTGTGGAGACCGCGGCGGCTGTGATGGTCCTTCTTGTTAATCTTCAGGTGCTCGGTAAGAGTGTTGATACGATAGGTAAGAATAGCGATCTGAACCTCGGGAGATCCAGTGTCGCCCTCGTGCGTTTTGTACTGCTCGATAAGTTCCTGCTTTTTTTCCTTGCTGATCATGGTTTCACCTCAAATAAATTTCAGTCCGCGAGCTCAGCTGTCGGCGGGTGAATCGCCCTTGCAACCGCGTCCTTCGCGTAAAGCCGTGGGACGCCGATGAGGCGCTGTATCCGAAAACCGCGCCGGCGGTACTTATTTATTATTATACCATAAGCGTTTATCATTGTAAATACAAAAGTGCAAATTTATGAAAATTTGTTCAATTATATAAACGCTCAAAATTCAACAAACGCAATAAGAGCTTTATTTTTGAGAGTCTTTAGCACGCTGAACGGATTTATTGAGCCTGGCCGCATATTCGTCTTTCTCAGTTTTTGTATCTCCGTGAATGCGACGTTGAGCTAACGTTTCGTTATTTTGATCAATTTTTTTCATCAAATATTTCATAATAAAATAAAGCTCTATTGCGCGGCAATACCTCGTCAGATCGTTTGTATGCGCGTCATAATCGGATATTATAAATTCTTTACAATTAAAAAACTTGTGTCGGTTAATACAATATCTCCGTTTGAAATATGTATTAAGTTTATATCTTATATCGCGATCTGCATATTTGTGGTAACCATGAGAATATAATTTTGAAAAATGGTATGAACATCTGCCGGAAATTTATTTAATCCGATCAGTTATAAGCCGCTGCGAAGATATATGCGTCGCGGTCTTTGTCTTCATCCCTTACGCGTATGGACACGGTGTGTTCGCCTTCAGCTTCGAGAGACGCTATGAGTTTGTACCCGATTCCGCTTCCTCCTCCGGAGTATACCTCTATCTCATCCCCTCCGTCTATTGAAACCCGAAGACGAGCGAAATCTTCTCCGCCTTGATACAGAAGGAATAAATTTGAGCCTGTAAATTTGAATGTAAACGGACTGTTTTCATTTTCTGCGCCGCTTCGTTTCCATCCATTATCAAACCTATCTCCGAATTGGCTGTCCTTCCATGAACCAGCGCTGACGAGATCAAGCGAAGATCTGTCGCGGAATTTTAGATTTTCATATCTTGCGGGAGTATGCGAATCTGTTTCTATCGGACTTATCTTAAGCTCGTCGTCAGACATATTTTTTACGGACGCGCGCGCCGTGTCAAGAAAGTATTCAATCATATCCGAATATACCTGATGTCCCCATTTATTAGGATGAACGTCGTCTCCGCTGAAATCCGACCACTCGATAAGTCCTTCTTCAATGGCGGGATTTATAGCTGAACCTATGCTGATCATCGGCAGATCGTAAAATTCTCCGACAAGCTTCTGCGTCTCCTGACGTCCATAGCCGTTTCCCGGATATGCGTCGATATTTTTATGCGCGGAGAAAAGAAGAATCGCCGCGGGATCGCCTTCAGAAGAAAGAATCGTCCTTACAAGACTTTCGTATGTTTCCAGATGATGATCGTCGTCACGGTCGTTTACGCCAAATTCGACGAACACAATATCCGGATTACGCGAGAGCACGTCTTCTCCCACTCTGATATTCCCAAGAACGGACGTGGTTCCTCCGATTCCAGCGTTCACATAGTTAACGTTAATATCCGGATATCGCTTAGCAATCCAGTTCGCCGATATGCGGGCGTAGCATGAAGACGCTCCGCCTCCCGTTCCTTCGGTTACTGATCCGCCGATATACGCGACGGTAATATCTTCTCCGCTCTCCGCCTTTTTAATCGCCTTGGCGAAACGAGAAAGATCTCCAACCGATACGATAGATCGTTTTTTCATCTCTTCATACTTGACTTCGTCAATTCCAGAATCAAAATCGTCCGGATCTACATATACGAGAATATTCGTTTTTTCAAATAAAAAATTACATCTCTTCGTTTCGGTAATCTCTCCGGACTCCCTGTTTTTCACGGCTATGTCGAGCGTATATGACAAGCTATTGTCGGGCGTTATCGAACCGTAATTATTATCCGAACGAAGCTCTTCAAGCTCCTGATCGGGAATAATCAGCTCGTATTTTAAAACGTCGAGACCCATTTGCGGAAGGAGAAGCGATCCTATATTTTCGGCTGTCATCCAGTCGGTAACGCCGGTTTTCAGATAGATTCTGCGCGCCTTTGTTTCAACCGTATCCATAATGTTTTCAAGCGCTGAATACATTATGTCTCGAGATTCCGGCAGGACTTCAAAATACCTTGACACAACCGTAGCGAATTCAGCGCGCGTAGTTTCTCCATTTGGGTTAAATCGGCCTCCGTCGCCGCTCATAAGTCCGGTCAGCCTTAATGTTTCTACATCTTCCGCCGCCCACTCGGGTATTTGATCTTTATCTCTAAATACTTCTATCTTCGGCGCGTCCGGAAGTTTTACGTTAGCGTAATTAAGATATCTGACGAAAAACGACGCAAGTTCCTGCCGCAAAACGGGCTCATCCGGCATGAACGTTCCGTCCGGGTATCCTCCCGCAATACCTTTTTCTACTCCCCATCCTATGTAATCGGCGTACCACGCGTTCTCGTCGGTATCGACGAACTTCATTTTTACGCTTTTTCCAGTCGCGTCCTCTCCCGATAGACGAGCGAGAACGGTGACCATCTGCGCGCGCGTCATTTTTCCGTTCGGTGAAAATACTCCGTCGCCTACTCCGGTAAGTATTCCTCGCTCAGCCGCGTCTGTAACGGCGGCGTAAAACCAATCTCCGCTTTTAACGTCCGAAAAGCTAGGCGACTCCGCATAGATTGAGGAAGCGCCCGCTATAATTAACGCGGCGAGAGAAGCTGAAAGTAATTTTTTCATTATTATCTCCTATCATATCGCTCCGAATGCGTTTCAATGTGTTTCCGTCGGCGATAATAAACGTTTATATATTTTTTATCGTTTATTCTTATATATTTACGATTATATCATTTCGCATACGTATCGTCAATATAAGTAATATAAGTTAAGTAATGTTTATATTAAAAAAATATACTAAAAGAAGAATATTGGAAAAAAGATCTATAATTATTAGTAAATATGGCGCGAATAACCGCTTCAGCTATTGACATGCGGGACAAGACATGATATAATGTAGACACCTCAAGCGGAGGGTTCTTTTTTTGCGCCCGCTTCCGCCGAGGGAGGTACGAAATAAATATGGGATTGTCCCAAATACAATAGGAGGTGCCGAAACAATGAGAGTAAAGATCACTCTTGCCTGCAGCGAATGCAAACAACGCAATTATGACACGATGAAAAACAAAAAGAACGACCCTGACAGACTCGAGCTCAACAAATACTGCCGTTTCTGCCGCAAGCACACCTTGCACAAAGAAACCAAGTAAGTAGAAAGAGGGAAAAAGATGGCTGAAAAAGAAACCAAGGCCGCTTCAGAAAAGAAAGCGAAAAAGCCTTCAGTGTTCTCAAGAATCGGCGCGTGGTTCCGTTCCCTTCGTTCAGAATCCAGAAAAATTTCTTGGGCGAGCTGGCCTTCCGTACGTAAAAACACCGTAATCGTCCTAGTGTGCGTGATCATACTTGGAGCAGTTCTCGCATTAGTCGACTATCTGCTTTCCGGAACGATCGGAGCAATGGGCACGCTTGCGGAAAAGATTTTCTAAGTCGCGGAGAGGATAATGAGCGATATCAATGAAATGAACGAAGGTCTGCGCTGGTACGTAGCGCATACTTATTCGGGATACGAGAACAAGGTCAAGATGAATCTTGAAAAGATCGTGGAAAACCGCGGTCTCGGAGAGCTCATCAAAGAAATACGTATTCCTACGGAAACGATCGTAGAATCGGACGGAGGAAACGAAAAAGAAACCGAAAGCAAAATCTTCCCATCATACGTTCTGATCAAAATGGTCATGACGGACGAAAGCTGGCACGTAGTCCGCAATATTCGCGGAGTCACCGGCTTCGTAGGTCCCGGATCGAAACCCGTGCCGCTTTCCGACGAAGAAGCGGCGGCAATTATCGCCGAGGACGAAACGGTAACTGCGACTACCTCGGTATGCGTAGGAGATACAGTCGATATAATCGACGGAATATTCTCCGGATATACCGGAACTCTCGCAGAAATGTCGCCCGACGGAAACGAAGTCACAGTAGTAATTTCCACAGTCGGACGGGATATGCCGATTAAGCTTGAGCTTAAGCATATCCGAAAGGCGTAATACAAACGTCTTGGCGGCTGATGCGCGCCGCTTATGCGCATCGAAAAGTGGGAGGGAGAAAATTTTGAGTCTCCCGTCATAAACCACACACGGAGGTATATTTGCTATGGCAAAGAAAATTATCGGCTATATCAAGCTTCAGTTGCCCGCAGGTAAGGCGACTCCCCAGCCGCCCGTAGGTCCCGCTCTGGGTCAGTACGGCGTAGCTATTCCGAACTTCACCAAAGAGTTCAACGAAAGAACTAAGAACGACATCGGACTTATCATTCCCGTCGTTATTACGGTTTACGCTGACCGCTCTTTCTCCTTCATCACTAAGACTCCGCCGGCCCCAGTTCTCATAAAAAAGGCGTGCGGAATCGAGACCGCGTCCGCAGCTCCCAACAAAACTAAGGTTGCGAAGATCAAGACGGAACAAATTCGCCAGATCGCCGAGACCAAGATGAAGGACCTCAACGCAGGTTCCATCGAAGCCGCAATGAGTATGATCGCAGGCACGGCCCGTTCAATGGGTATCGTTGTTGAGGACTAAGGAGGAGTGACGAGATGACAAAGGGTAAGAAGTATGTTGACAGCGTAAAGCTGCTCGAAAAGAATAAAATGTATGATCCCGAAGAGGCATTCGGCCTTGTATGCCAGACCTCTAAGGCTAAGTTTGACGAAACCGTCGAGCTTCACGTCCGTCTGGGCGTCGACTCCCGCCACGCAGATCAGCAGGTTCGCGGAGCTATCGTACTCCCCCACGGAACCGGTAAATCAATGAGAGTTCTCGTATTTGCTAAGGGCGACCGTGCGAACGAGGCTCGCGAGGCAGGCGCCGAATATGTCGGCGACGCTGATCTCGTTGAAAAAATAACAAAGGAAAACTGGTTTGATTTCGACGTCGTTATCGCCACGCCGGATATGATGGCTTCCATAGGTCGTTTGGGACGAGTTCTCGGCCCTAAGGGGCTCATGCCTAACCCTAAGGCGGGAACCGTAACCATGGACGTCGCTAAAGCAGTTAACGAAGCTAAAGCTGGTAAAATCGAATATCGTCTCGATAAGACCAACATCATTCACTGTCCTATCGGAAAGGCTTCGTTCGGCGCCGACAAGCTCCGCGAAAACTTTGAAACTCTCATCGGAGCGATTATCAAGGCTAAGCCGGCCGCCGCTAAGGGTCAGTACATTAAGAGCTGCGTCGTCGCTTCCACTATGGGTCCCGGCATAAAAGTAAACGGCGCGAAGCTCGGCTAAACATTATTTTACAACAGTTAAATATCTAAAAAACCGTCTGTCATACTACCGCAGACGGTTAGTGAAGACATAAGGAGCGTTGCGGAAAAGCAAAGCTCCTTTTTGGTTAAAGAAGAAAAATCAAAGATTAAAACTGAAAAAAAACTGAAAAGGCGAGTAAAAGACAGAAAAAGCTTACACACGTTGCGTCTGCAAATACATATTTTGGATTTACGAGTTGTTGCTTAATAAATTTTCAAGTATTCGTGAGAATATCTGCTCAAAGCGATCGGTATTCCTGAATCTTTTCGTGCAGTTTTTGCGGAAGGTAGTAAAGCGGGACGCATTATCCATTATCTCCACTCCCAGAAACCGTCTGTACGCTACGTTTGCTTTTATCTTCTTACAGGCACAGTATCATCGGTATTTTGATCCTCCTTACAGTATTTATATTCGCTCTGCCGCTCGTAAGGCTGGATTTATCCTCTTTTTTCGTTTCTACGTCGGCATTTATCCGCCATTCTTTCAATTTGTATTATATGTTTTCTTCCGGTTGTAAAACAAGACCATTATCGGAGTTCTCCATCACTTTGAATCAAGAGGACGACGATAATAGCTTATCCGTGCAAAGAAAACGCAAATAGTAGTCTATAACTGTGCAAAAAGTAAAAATTCCAGGAACTCTTGACAATTCATCCGCAAAGCGCTATAATTAGCTGTACGCCTATGGGATAATTGTATAATTTTACCCATAAGCGACGATAATATCGCTTGCAGGACGTCTCTTTCCCAAAAGCGAAAACATTTATTATTGAAGAAATGGAGGAAAAACATGCCAACCCTTAACCAGCTCGTAAGACAGGGCAGACAGGACAAGACCTATAAGTCGAAGGCTCCCGTTCTGCAGCAGGGCTTCAACACCTTGAAGAACCGCGCGACAGATCAGAGCAGCCCTCAAAAGCGCGGCGTTTGCACAAAGGTTACGACTACCACGCCGAAAAAGCCTAACTCGGCTCTCCGTAAGATCGCCAGAGTAAGACTTACCAACGGAATGGAAGCTACCTGCTACATCCCCGGTATCGGTCACAACCTTCAGGAGCACTCCGTCGTTCTCATCAGAGGCGGAAGAGTTCGCGACCTTCCCGGCGTACGTTACCACGTCATCCGCGGAGCTCTCGACGCTCAGGGCGTTGCGAACCGCAATCAAGGGCGCTCCAAGTACGGCGCAAAGCGCGCGAAGAAATAAAATTTTACGCGCTATCATGTGTCAGAGCTGTTCTGTAATAAATGTTTTTGCAGCTGACAGCGCGACGCATACGAAAGATTTCTTTCGAGTACCTGTGATATCATAATTTTTAATGAAGGAGGGAAGTACAGTGTCGAGAAGAGGTCAGATATCCAAAAGAGACGTATTACCGGATCCTATGTATAATTCAAAAACCGTAACCAAGCTGATCAACAACATCATGCTGGACGGTAAGAAAGGCGTTGCTCAAAAGATCGTTTACGACGCGTTCGCTATCGTTGAAGAAAAGATCGGTCAGAATCCCCTCGAGGCGTTCAACGACGCTCTTGAGAACGTTATGCCCGTTCTTGAAGTCAAGGCTCGCCGCGTCGGCGGTTCCAACTATCAGGTGCCGATCGAAGTAAGACCCGAAAGACGTCAGACACTCGGTCTTCGCTGGCTTGTCGCTTACTCGCGTTCAAGAGGCGAAAAGACTATGGCCGAAAGACTTGCGGCTGAAATAATTGACGCGAAAAATCAGATGGGCGGAGCTTTCAAAAAGAAAGAAGACACCCACAGAATGGCGGAAGCCAACAAGGCGTTCGCGCATTTCAGATATTGATTTTATCGGCGCGGCGGCGTAAGTCGTCCGGCGCCCAGATCAAGTTTGACGTGCAAAGATAAGGGTCCGAAAAAGGAGATAATATATTTAATATGCCAAGAGATTATTCACTTGAGCGTACCAGAAACATCGGCATCATGGCTCACATCGACGCCGGTAAGACCACTACTACCGAGCGTATACTGTTCTATACCGGTAAGACCCATAAGATAGGAGAGGTTCATGAGGGCGGAGCCACCATGGACTGGATGGAGCAGGAGCAGGAAAGAGGTATTACAATTACCTCCGCCGCTACCACGTGCTACTGGAAAAATACGCGAATCAATATTATTGATACCCCCGGACACGTTGACTTTACCGTTGAAGTAGAGCGTTCTCTGAGAGTACTTGACGGTTCCGTTACGGTTCTCTGCGCTAAAGGAGGCGTCGAGCCTCAGTCGGAAACCGTATGGAGACAGGCCGACAAGTACGGCGTCCCGAGAATGGCTTACGTCAATAAAATGGACATCATGGGCGCAAACTTCTACCATGTAGTAGACATGATGAAGGAGCGCCTCAAAGCCAACGCCGTTCCGATTCAGCTCCCCATAGGAGCCGAGGCTTCGTTCAGAGGTATTATAGACCTTATGAATATGGAAGCCGACATTTACTACGACGACCTCGGCAAAGATATGCGAGTCGAGGAGATTCCGGCGGATATGGCCGACAAGGCTCGGGAATACCGCGACGCAATGGTCGAGTCTATCTGCGAAACTGATGAAGAGCTTTTCGAAAAGTACTGCAACGGAGACGAAATCACCGTCGACGAGTTAAAGAAGGCTCTCCGCGCGGCTACTATCGCTAACAAGATAGTTCCCGTCGTCTGCGGAACATCCTATAAAAACAAAGGCGTGCAGAAGCTTCTCGACGCCATCATCGACTTCATGCCCGCTCCTACGGATATTCCCGCCATCAGAGGAATAAACCCGGATACTGGAGATGAAGAAGACAGACACGCGTCGGACGAGGAGCCGTTCTCCGCCCTTGCGTTCAAGATTATGACCGACCCGTACGTCGGTAAGCTCTGCTTCTTTAGAGTATATTCCGGTTCTGTTTCAGCAGGAACTACCGTTTATAACTCTACCAAGGAAAAGCGTGAAAGATTCGGCCGTATCGTGCAGATGCACGCAAACGACAGAACAGATCTTGAATGCTGCTACGCCGGAGACATTGCGGCCGTAGTCGCTACAAAGTATACGACCACAGGAGACACCTTCTGCGACGAGAAGTCTCCCGTAATTCTTGAATCTATGGAGTTCCCGGAACCCGTTATCAGAGTCGCGATCGAGCCTAAAACTCGCGCGGGTCAGGAAAAAATGGGCATCGGTCTTGCGAAACTTGCCGAGGAAGACCCGACTTTCCGTACCTATACCGACGACGAAACCGGTCAGACGATTATCGCCGGAATGGGCGAGCTTCATCTTGAAATCATAGTCGACAGACTTCTCAGAGAATTTAAGGTTGAAGCAAATATCGGTAAGCCTCAGGTCGCGTATAAAGAAACAATCCGCAAGCGCGTCGATCACGAGTGCAAGTATAAGCGTCAGTCCGGCGGTTCGGGTCAGTACGGTCACGTTAAGATAATCGTCGAACCGAACGAACCAGGAAAGGGATACGAGTTTATAAACTCCGTTACAGGCGGTTCAATTCCGAAGGAGTTTATCGAGCCTGTTAATCAGGGTATTCAGGGCGCGATGCAGAACGGAGTTCTCGCAGGTTATAACGTTGTCGACGTTAAAGTAACGCTTTACGACGGTTCATACCACGAGGTCGACTCTTCTGAAATGGCGTTTAAGATCGCCGGATCCATGGCTTTCAAGGAAGCTATGCGTCTTGCCGATCCGGTTCTTACCGAGCCAATTATGAAGGTTACGACGATAACTCCCGATCAGTATCTCGGCGACGTTATCGGAGACTTTAACTCACGCCGCGGTCAGATCAACACTATGGAGCCCGGAAACGGAGCTACCGAAATTATCGCTTTCGTTCCTCTGTCCGAGATGTTCGGTTACGCTACCGACCTCCGTTCTAAGAGCCAAGGACGCGCTCAATATTCAATGGAGCCGTCTCACTTCGCCGAAGTTCCTAAGTCAATTCAGGAAACCGTTATCAAGGCAAGAGCGAAAAACTAATTAACTAATAAACTTTAAATATTTTTAGGAGGAATAATATCCATGGCAAAGGCAAAATTCGAACGTAATAAGCCCCACGTTAACATTGGTACCATCGGTCACGTCGACCACGGTAAGACCACTCTTACCGCAGCTATCACCAAGACCCTCGCTCTCAACAACGACAAGATCGAGTTCCTTGCATACGATCAGATCGACAACGCTCCCGAAGAGAGAGCTCGCGGAATCACAATCAATACCAGACACGTTGAGTACGAAACCGAGACTCGTCACTACGCGCACGTCGACTGCCCCGGCCACGCCGACTACGTTAAGAACATGATCACCGGTGCGGCTCAGATGGACGGCGCGATCCTCGTTGTCGCAGCTTCCGACGGTCCTATGCAGCAGACTCGTGAGCACATCCTGCTCGCTCGTCAGGTTGGCGTTCCCGCAATCGTCGTTTACATGAACAAGACCGACCTCGTCGACGACGAAGAGCTTCTCGAGCTTGTTGAGATGGAAATTCGCGACCTTCTCTCCGAGTACGATTTCCCGGGCGACGATATTCCGATTATCCGCGGATCCGCTCGCGTTGCTCTCGACTGCGGCAGCACGGATATCAGCTCTCCCGAGTACGCTTCTATCCTTGAGCTCATGAAGGCTGTCGACGAGTACATTCCTACTCCCGACAGAAAGGCTGATCTTCCCTTCCTTATGCCTGTCGAGGACGTGTTCTCTATCACAGGACGCGGTACCGTTGCTACCGGTAGAGTTGAGCGCGGTACTGTTAAGATGTCCGACACCGTTGAAATCATTGGTCTTACCGAAGAGAGAAAGACCACCGTTATCACCGGCGTTGAGATGTTCCGTAAGCTCCTTGATTCCGCCGAGGCTGGAGACAACGTAGGTCTTCTTCTCCGCGGTATCGACAAGAAGGCTATCGAGCGCGGTCAGGTTCTCTGCAAGCCCGGTACCATCAACCCCCACACTAAGTTCACCGGTCAGGTTTACGTTCTTACCGAAAAAGAGGGCGGACGTCAGAAACCCTTCTTCTCCGGATACAGACCGCAGTTCTACTTCAGAACTACCGACGTTACCGGTACTATCTCTCTTCCTGCCGACGTTGAAATGTGCCGTCCCGGCGACAACGTTGACATGAACGTTGAGCTTATTACTCCTATCGCTATCGAGAAAGGACTCCGTTTCGCTATCCGCGAGGGTGGTAGAACCGTTGGTTCCGGCGTCGTTTCCGAGATTGCCGAGTAGTTTAAACTAAATATTTATGCGGAGCGGGAGCGTAACAGCTTCTCTCCGCATAAAATAGAATAAAATAAATCAAAATTTGTTTTTGCGTTGCGGCTATTTGTCGTAAACGCTTTCGGGGATAGGTGAAATTCCTTACCGGTGGTTACAGTCCACTAACGTCGTTTCAATAACGACGCCGAACCGGCGAAATTCCGGTACCGACGGTTATAGTCCGGATGAGAGAAAGACAAAGCGTTTTTTGCGTATTCCCGATCAATTGTGGTCGGGGTTTTTCTTTTTCTCAGTATAGCCCTGTATTCTGTAGAATAAACGAGAGGAATATACTGATGTCTGCTTTATCAACATATAAACACAAATCAAACAAAGTAAAAACAATCGCCGCGGTAGGAGTATTTTGCGCTTTCGCATACGTATGCTGCGTGCTTTTTCACTTCAAAGCCGCTTTTCTAACCTTTGATCTTAAAGATTCCGTTATGGCCGTCGGCGCTATGATATTCGGTCCGCTATATGGACTTGCTATGGCAATAATCGTCGCTTTAATAGAAATGATCACAGTAAGCACGACAGGCCTATACGGACTAGTCATGAACATTATTTCAAGCGGCGTATTCGTATGCGTCGGCAGTTTGATATACGGAAGGAACCGCAATATTAGAGGAGCGATGGCAGCGGAAGGAACCGCCGTTATATCGACTGTAGCCGCGATGATGATTGCAAATATTCTTATTACGCCATATTATCTGACTCTTGTAACTGGTGAAGCGGTTTCAGCTTCGTATGTCGCCGACCTGATTCCTTCATTACTGCTTCCATTCAACGCCGTTAAGACGATTTTTAACGCCTCTATAGTATTTTTAATATATAACCCTATATCGACGGCTCTTCGAAGCGCCGGATTTACAAGAAGCGATCTTTCCCTTCCCTCTTCAGACAATTTGCCAGATAGAATAAACGCGTCTTCCAAAAAAAGTGGATCCGTTACCGTCGCTACTATGATTATCGCTATAGTTGTAGCGACGCTGACTCTCGTATATTTTTTCACAAGGCTAAGCGGAAAATTTTCATTCGGCGTTTGAATATATTTTATATAGGTTCATTAACCTAAAATAATTTTTTTAAAAGTACGATATTTATAAAAATACTGTTGATATTTGTCGCGCTCTGTGTTATACTTAAATTGATAATTAAAATTAAATACTGCTTATCAAGAGTGGCTGAGAGACTGGCTCTATGACGCCCGGCAACCTATCGAACTATTTGACAAGGTGCCAATTCCTGACAGATGAGTATTTAAGCCTCATTTTGTCAAACATTATGAATTGTTGATAAAATGAGGCTATTTACTTTATCCCCAAAGCTTAACTCATCCCATAAACGGAAAATCTTTATTATAAGCAGGAGAAAGGAAACGCAATGAAAAAACTTTTTACTTCAGAATCAGTTACAGAAGGACATCCCGACAAAATTTGCGACCGAATATCCGACGGTATTCTTGACGAAATACTGAAACAGGATCCTATGGCTCGAGTAGCCTGCGAAACCACGTGCACAACAGGTATTGTTTCCGTAATGGGCGAAATAACTACATCAGCGGACGTTGATTATCAATCGGTGGTTCGAAACGCGGTAGTTGAAATTGGATACGACAGAGCAAAGTACGGCTTTGACGGAAATACCTGCGCGGTCGTGAATATGATACACAGTCAGTCCCCCGATATCGCTATGGGCGTGGATCGTTCAAGCGAAGCGAAGGCCGGCGAAATAAACGACGAATTCGAAACCGGAGCCGGAGATCAGGGGCTCATGTTTGGTTTTGCGTGCGATGAAACCGACGAACTTATGCCTCTTCCCATTTCTCTCGCGCATAAACTGGCAAAACGACTCGCCGAAGTCAGAAAAAACGGTACGCTTTCATACCTTAGACCGGACGGAAAAACTCAGGTTACCGTAGAATACGACGATGATAAACCAATTCGTTTGGACGCTATAGTCATATCCTCTCAGCATGATGAAAACATATCCTTAGAACAGATCAGAGAAGATTTTATAAAATATATTATTGAGCCGACCGTAGATCAGGCAATGATCGACGAAAATACAAAAATATTCGTCAATCCTACCGGACGTTTCGTAGTAGGAGGACCTATGGGAGACAGCGGCCTTACGGGACGTAAGATCATTGTAGATACATACGGCGGGTATTCCAGACACGGAGGCGGAGCATTTTCCGGAAAAGATCCTACAAAAGTAGACCGCTCGGCTTCCTACCTTGCAAGATACCTTGCGAAAAACATTGTCTCCGCAGGAATCGCCAAAAAGTGCGAAGTTCAGCTCGCGTACGCGATTGGAGTAGCTCGTCCCGTATCAGTTATGGCCGACACGTTTGGCACGGCAAAAAAAGGAATAACGGACGACGCGATTTCCTCCGCGCTCTGTTCTTTGGTAGATATGCGCCCCGGCGCTATCATTTCGCGTTTTGATCTGCGAAGACCTATTTATGCTCCTCTCTCAGCATACGGACATATGGGACGCGAAGATATTAACGCTCCATGGGAAAAAACAGATATTGCTGAAAAACTTGCTGAAATACTTTTATAAGAGTAAATCGAAATATAACTTATAAACGTACGCTAATTTTCTTCTAAGAACCCAAACGCCAAACGAAATATTGAAGTGGAATATATCTATGAAAGATAAAGAAAAAATATTATTTTTCTTTGAAAAGTGGTGTAAAAAACTTCGGATTACTCCTTGCTGGACAGTTCAGTTAGAATTGATAGAAGATTCCGAATATAGAAAAACCGGCGATATAAAAATTGATTGCACTGACAAAAAAGCAATTCTCATACTTAATACCTCAGGAGCTAATTCAGATAATTTAGAAGCCGTACTTGTTCATGAATTAATGCATCTAAAAATGTATCCTCTCGATCAAACTACGGAAAATTTAATTCAATCCGCCTTTGATGAAAACTCTCCGGCGTACAAGTTTGCATACGCTGAATTCATGGAAACGCTTGAGCAAACGGTGGATGAACTTGCTAAATGTTATTTGCTTGAATTTGGAGAAACTAAAAATATTCCCTTTGGAAGATGCCGCAATCAAAAAACGTTTACAGAGCTATACGATGGTTTGAAAAATCTTGAATAGGTTTTATAGGGTCTGAAGGGATTATCGACGCAAGATAGATAATACCTTTTTCCACGCATAATCAAAATAATGGCTTCGGCGGTGATTAAATTCTTTTTAGGGTTTGTTCATCGCCGTTTGCTTTATCCAATGTATTCTTACAACTTTTCAATTTGCTATGCATTCGCAATATTGCGTTATTTAAAGATTTATGTTATAATTATCAAAAATTTATCTTGGCTAAACGCTTAAAAATCCATCGATTATCGATCGTAGTAAACGTTCGGGCGACGACTGAGCGAACATATTATAATATCCGTCGATTTGTCCGCATAATATAAATACAAAAAGTATAGTAAAAAAATAAAGCGTAAGATATGGAAGTAGAATTATGCCGAATTTTACACGCAACGCCATTAAAGAGGCGTTTATGAAACTGCTTAATGAAAGACCTCTGAATAAAATCAGCGTTCGCAGCATAGTAGAAGAATGCGGTATTAACCGAAATTCCTTTTACTATCATTTTCAGGATATTCCGTCTCTGATTGAAGAAATTATTAAAGAAGACGTCGATCGACTTATTGAAAAATATCCTACGGTCGGTTCTTTAAACGAATGTATGGAGCTTGCGCTCGAATTCACTGTAAAAAACAAAAAAGCCGTTCTGCACATATATAATTCTATCAATCGCGATATTTACGAACAGTACAGCATGAAATTATGCGAATATGTCGTTACCGCATATCTTGACACGGCGTTCGGCAAAGGAATCGTAAGCGAATACGACCGAACGATCGCAGTACGTTTTTTAAAATGTATGCTTTTCGGACTGATATTCGACTGGATAGAAAACGGAATGAGAACCGACGTAATAGATGAAATATCGCATGTTACCAGGCTGTGCCGCGGGCTCTCAGACGAGCTTATACGCAGAAGCCTCGAAAATCAATAAATATATTTTTAGCTGCTCATAAATAAGATTTATGACAGTCCTTTGAATTATAAAGCGCATATCGCGCCGAATTTACGTTACATATTTTTGATTTTGGTCAAATAATACTGATTTGTCTAATAAATAGACAAGAAGAGCCG
>CATKFO010000085.1 GCA_949747515.1 uncultured Eubacteriales bacterium | reverse complement strand
TGTAGGAAAGCTTCGTTTCAGGAGATATCGAAGCGGGATTCGTTTTGCTTCATCCCAGCGCAGCACAGCATAATCCCGCGAGAGACTTATGCCGCCGCTATAGCTTTTTTGCTCAGCTTTTTTCTCGAAAAAAGCGAGAGATACTTTATACTTTTTTTTTGAAAGAACGAACCATTTCATGCCGTTGGTCTGAAATGGCAAAAAAAACAGAGACTCGCTTCGCAAAGAATCGCCGCAGCTTGACTGCAAATATGAAGACAAACTGCTTTTGTATGCTTGTTGAAATGAAGCAAGCTTCAACAGCTGTTTGAGAGGCTGTCAAAATGAGACGTTCGCTTAGCAGATGGAGTTGAGCGACAGACAAACTGGGTTCCAAGAGCAATACGTTAGTATTATATGGTTACGGTTGAGTTTCTATAAAACTTGCAGTTTGCAGAGTAGTGTAATACGCCTGTATAACGCCTCGCGCCTGCTTTATACGGCGTGAGCGAGGGTTAACCTCAAAGCGGCGCAAGCTCTTCATTTTGAAAAACATAAGCATACCTGTAGGAAAGCTTCGTTTCAGGAGATACCGAAGCGGGATTAGTATTGCTTCATTTCAGCGTAGCACAGCATAATCCCGCGCGAGACTTATGTCGCCGCTATAGCTTTTTTGCTCAGCTTTTTTCTCGAAAAAAGCGAGAAAAAACTTAGATATATTTAGAAAAAATCCTTTCACGCCGTAAGACATGAAAGGATTTTGAAATTATATAAGCTCTATCAGCTGTTTTTATTAGACGGAGACAAGAAATATCGGCCTGCCGGCGACTTAATTAAGCGATAAAACGCCGCGCGTTCGCCGTACTAAAGTCTCGCAAATCATTTTTTCATATAGTCACAGTACCTTGCTGAGGAACTCGCGGGTTCTTTCGTTCTTCGGAGCTCCGAAAACTTCGGCCGGCGTTCCTTCTTCCGTTATGCGGCCTCCGTCGATAAAAAGAGCTCTATCCGCAACTTCACGCGCGAAGCCCATTTCGTGAGTTACAACAACCATCGTCATTCCGTCGGCGGCCAACTTCTTCATTACGTCGAGAACTTCTCCAACCATCTCCGGGTCGAGAGCGCTTGTAGGCTCGTCAAACAGCATTACTTCTGGGTCCATACATAAAGCGCGTACTATCGCTATACGCTGTTTTTGTCCGCCGGACAGCTTTGACGGATATTCGTCTCTTTTGTCGTATAGTCCAACGCGTTCAAGCAGTTCTTTCGCCTTTCCTTCAGCTTCAGCTTTCGATTTGAGCTTTAGTTTGATCGGAGCGAGGGTCATATTCTGTATAACTGTTAAATTATTAAACAGATTAAAATGCTGAAACACCATTCCCATTCGCTGGCGCGCAAGGTTGACGTCGATATGGTTTCCTTTATATATTTCTTTAACGAGAGATTGCGCTTCGCTACCCTCGTTTTTTTTAAGCAGATCCTCGCTTTTTATTTTCATAATAGCGTCGTGATCCGCCATTCCTTCGGAAATAAGACGCGCGTACGTTTTCGACGCTTTTATTACGTCGAAATGAAGGTATGGATCCACAGGAGTCAGCAGACTGTCGTCCAGCCAAATCTCGCCCCACGTAGGCTCTTCGAGAAGGTTCATGCACCGGAGAAGAGTTGATTTGCCGCTGCCGGAAGGTCCGACGATAACGACGCGCTCTCCCTTTTCAATTTCGCAGGAAATTCCCTTGAGAACTTTAACGTCTCCAAAGTTTTTATATATATTTCTAACGCTTATCACCGGCCCTCAGCCTCCTCTCTATCATTTTTATACAGAACGTAAGCAAGTATACTATAGCCAAGTAGAACAGCGCTACTACAGTCATCGGAACTATGTAGCTCGCCATATTGTTTCCGCTTCCGATAATTTTAGCCGCCGCGGTAAGATCGTATATACTGATCATACTGACGATAGAGGTTTCCTTTATCAAAGCGATCAGCTCGTTTCCTATGGCGGGTATTACGTTCTTTATAGCCTGAGGTATAACGATGCTGATCATCGTCGCGCCGTTTGAAAGACCAAGCGCGCGTCCCGCCTCAGTCTGGCCTATGTCTACAGACAGTATGCCGGCCCTAATGTTCTCGGAAACATACGCCCCGGAGTTAACTCCGAAAGCAATGATAGCGATAAGAGCCATAGGAAAACCGCGTATTGCAAATATTACGTAATTCATTATAAAAAGCTGAAGAGCCATCGGGGTGCCCCTGACAATGGTTATATACGCCTTGCATATCGCTTTCGGCAATATGAGCCATCGGTTCTTCTTCGCAATAGTAACAATAGCGACGATAGTACCCAGCGCAAGTCCGAGAACCATGGCGCCGAGCGATATGATTACCGTCGTCTTTAGTCCCTCAATGACGCTTTGAAGATAATTTGGGTTTGTAAATATCTCCGCGGCTTTTGAGAAAAAATTCATTTGTAGAAACGCCTTTCTGTAAATTTGCGGGAATAAAATTACTGACCTGAAATATTTTAAGGAAAAGCTTCGTTTATTTCCCGGGAACTTTTCAATAACAGTATCAGCCCGGCGTCCCAGAGGCTGCCGAGCCGATCTCCGTCCCTTACAAGTTATTAGTCAAGACCCATATGCTTCATGAGAAGTTCGTCGATCTGAGTTTTGCCCTCGTCGTTTTTCTTCATCATGTCGGTAAGAACTTCGTTTATTGCTTTCAGAAGTTCGTCGTTGCCCTTGGTCACGCAAATTGCGTACTGCTCCTCAGTCGGGCTGTCCTCTTCGCCTTCTCCGCCCGCGTAATAAATTGGCAGACATTTGAGCCCGTCGTTTTTGTCAACGATGTACTTAGCGGGAAGCTCGTCTATGATAACAACGTCGATCTTATTGGCCGAGATAGCGTCGGCCGCAAGCTGAGCGTTGTCGTAATTAAACATTTCAGCTCCGCTTCCATGCAGAACTCCGTCGTATCCGTAGTCTTTGTTATCTTCTGTCGCGTTAATTTCTCCGTCGGTATAAATAGCTCCGGTAGTATCCGTCTGAACGCCGATGTCCTTGCCTGCGAGAACGTCCCACAGCACGTATTTGTCGTCCGTAGTTTCAATGCTGTCGTCGTCGGCCGCCCAAATGACGTACTGCACCGACGTGTAATAGGGAATTGAAAAATCTACCTTTTCTTTTCTCTCGTCGGTAATGGTGATTCCGGCCGCTCCGCAGTCGCAGACCTTTCCTGCGGATACGTTGTCTATAATAGCGGAGAATTCCACGCTCTTAAACTCGACGGAAGTATCCATCTTTTCAGCGACCTTGTTCATAACGTCTACGTCTACGCCCGCGATATCCGTGCCGACGAAATATTCAAAGGGAGCGAAATACGCGTTGGTATGGACGATAATTTTTTCATTGTCTCCGCATGAGGTAAGAAGGGCGGCGGAAGCAAGCATAGCTGCCGCGAGCAAAGTGGAAAATAGTTTTTTCATTTTAAAAATAAACCTTTCATATATTTTGCGGGAGTACCCCGTCAAATTCTTTTTTTGCCGCGCAAGTTTGCGCTCAAATATTTTGAAGACATTTCCCGTCAGAGAACCTGCCCGTTCGAATACTTCATTTTTATTCCTTCTTTATAAAGGTGAGACATATCCGAATGAACGAGACACGTGGGAGCCGTCAGGTCTCCCTCGCCGCCGCAGAAGCAAAGCACGGTAACTCCGGAGTGAGTCATTTCAAAGGATGTCCAGAAAAGAGACGGCGGAATAGCCAAAAGCTGAGGCAGCCATACGAGAGACATTCCTTCGTGGCAGAATACGGCCACTTTTTCATCGTTAGGAGCGATTACTCTGTAGTTTCTGCCTTCTCTTCGAAAGCCCAGCCGTTCGAGCAGCTTGTCGGAACACTCCGACACCTCGTCCCATCGATACTTTGCTCCTATAAAATCCGAGTACGCGGGAGCTTCGTACCACTTGTCGCCGGAAGCTACGACTTCGTCCGTTTTCATAATTTCCGGAGGAGAGTTGTACGGCCAGCCGTTCTTGTTCACAATTCCCTTATCCGGATCGTAGTTTCTCGCCTCGTCAAGCCAGTCCAGAACCTCCATTTTTAGACCAAGCTCTCGGCAGGTAGGCTCCGCGGTATGTTTTGCTCTTCCGCACGGCGAGGAAAACACCTTTGTAATACCGCTTTGTTTCATTTTTTTCGCCAGAGCTTCCGCCTGCTCAAATCCCAGCGGCGTAAGCGTGTCGTGGTCATAATCCGGTTCGCCGTGCCTTACTATGTAAAGAAGCATAACCGTCTCCTTTCCAGCGCCTCAGAAGGCGCGCGCAAAGAATGATATTCGCGCAATTCGTCGGCCTTTACGACGCATAGATTTGGTCAGTTTTCAAGGCGAATACGCGTGTAAAACAGTTAAACTTCATATTAAGATCATTAACTTTCACACTGTCATTCTTTAATAAATATACTTTTTATCATTATATATGCATTTGAAGGATTTGTCAAGAAAATAATGAAACGGACTGTTTCAAAAGACAAAAAACGCGTCTGGACTTAGATGAAGATTGACAGTTTTAATCCTCCGTGATATAATATTTACGATAATATGCCCTGCGGGGCTCTTTACGGAGGGTAACTCGATGAAAACAATAAAAGATAAGGAAATACTAGTCGCCGCCGACGTTGCCGGCGTGGCTCTCAAGGACGCTATAGTCGCTCACCTTGAGACCAAAGGCTGGAAAGTCACGGACATAGGCGTCAAAGACATAAACGATCCCAACCCGGAAATGTTTCACCGTATCGGACTTAAGGTCGGCGCAAAGATCGCCGAGAGGGAATTTGAACGCGCGCTTATTTTCTGCGGCACCGGTATGGGAATTCATATAGCCGCTTCAAAGTGTCCTCACGTCCATGCGGCCGTAGTGGAAAGTCCTCACGCGGCTCTTCGCGCTATAACCGGAAACAACGTGAACGTTCTCGCAATGGGCGGACATTATATCGGTCACAATATGGGTATTGAAATCGCCGATCTTTTCCTCGAGCACAACATGGGAGACGGTTACGAGTGGTGGCCTAATTTCTATGAATTCCACAAGCTGGCGTACGACGAGCTTGAGGCTTTCGATTACGAAGAATTCAAAAAGAACGGCTTTGAGCTTAAACATCTCGGAGAGGTTGAGCTTCCCGGATGCGCGAAACCCAGCGACGCGAAATAATTCTTCAGCGTTTATAAACGGAGCCGTATTATGCGGCTCCGTTCGACTTTTTGGCATGATTTCACACAATTCTATAGATCTGTATAAAGAACAGATCCGACGCCTTTCAGTATTGCGCCGGATCTGCTTTTGTATTTTTCAAACGTTAAATCTTATCGCTTAGGGTTTTATTTACCGGGATCAGCATTGTTTTTTCTTGCCTAAATATACGGATTCGGCGTTTATGTTTCCTCGAACTTCTTCGCAAATTACGTCTCCCTCAGCGTTTACGTCCCCGTCTATAGTTTTACACTTAACAGTTCCATAAACGTCGCCGCCGCAGGATATGTTCCCGTCCTTCGCTTCCGCGTTTCCGCCTATATCTCCGTCGCATTCTATGCTTCCGCAGGCCTTTACGTTTCCACTGATATCTCCGCATTTTAAATCTCCGCAAACGTTTACACCGCCGTTGATTCCGTCGCCGCAGTCGACGTAGCTTCCCGCAGTTACTCCGCCGTTAATGCCGTCCCCGCAATTAACGTAACTTCCCGCGTTTACACCGCCGTTTATCCCTTCGGAACAAGATACGTGAGCGCCCGCGTTTACGCTTCCGTTAATGCTTCCTTCAATATCGGCGCTTCCCCACAGTTCTACGTTTACTGTTTTCTCATCATTATCGCATTGTTCAATTAACAAAGGAATTCTTATATCGGGATCATAATCGTCCTCTCGTAACATCCTCTGTCCAATGAATTGAACGACCCGAAGTTTTTCGTCGTCATGGACGCCCAGTTTGTCAAGATCGAATGTATTGTCTTCTATACGCGCCGTGTCGCCGCGAAGAAGTTCGTCCACGGTTATGCCGAACAGATCGGCGAGAGGTATTAAAAGCGTTATGTCCGGATAAGATAAACCGCATTCCCATTTTGACACCGCCTGAGACGTTATTCCAAGCTTATATGCAAGCTCGTCTTGACTTAGCTCGGAACTTTTTCTTATTCTTCTAAAGTTTTCTTTGAAGTTAATTCCGTTCATATTACTATCCTTTCAAGATTTTCAGGCTTTTGCTCTTATATCCAATAAGTTATAAATCCATATGTCCCAGCTGCATGCGTGTTGTCTATATAGGCGACGGAGAACGTTCTCTTTTTCCTAGGTGCTGAAACATTTCTCTGAAACACCGCAAGACGGCGCTTTGCGCCTTATTAAACGGCCGTTATATTCGCATGCTTTTGTGTGTTTATAATATCACATTTGGGGCTTTGACGCAACATACTGTTAGTTGAAATACGACAAAAAATGTATCAACCAACGGTTGTATTAGACAATTAAAAAAAACGCTACGTTTCATTTATCGCATATAAATAAAAAATCCGGTAGAACCGTTTTCCCGCCCGTTCTGCATTTATTATACATAAACGCAGAATGTGAGAGAGGCATAAGAAAACGGTTTTATAGCCGGATTAAGTCACTCCCGGAATAACACGAACCGAAAGCGGAGAAAACTTAGGATTGTGGGCTATCGCATAACGCGCGTACTTATGTACCTGACAGACTCGAGT
>CATKFO010000084.1 GCA_949747515.1 uncultured Eubacteriales bacterium | reverse complement strand
TACTTAGCGTAATACCCAGAAGTAGGGAGCGGACTTGTGAGGCGGTTACGCGCGTTTTACGATAGCCCACGATCATGAGTTTATTCCGCTTTCGGTACGAGTTTTGTTCCGGGAGTGACTTATCCGGCGTCTGAATCTGAGGCGAGGTCGTTTTTACTTAGGTTTAAACGTTAACCTCTGATTCAGACTAGCCGGATTTATATACTTACTACCCTGGAAGCCGTCGCTTTTTCGCGACGGCTTCTTTTGTACGATTTACGATGACATACGGTAAAAAACTAAAGCCGCCTTGAGATAGGCGGTTTTAGCGTATTATATTCAGTTTCCAGTATTTTCAGCGGCAGCTTTCTCTTTTTCTTCAGCTATAGCTCTTTTATTCGCGTTATGCTCGTCAAGCGTCCGTGCAAAACGCGTATTTCCAGCATATGAAACGAAGTAGTAGAAGTCCGTAGCGGACGGATTGAGAGCCGCTATTATAGCGCTACTGCTGGGACTTGCGATTGGTCCCGGCGGGAAACCGGGGTTTGCGTACGTATTATACGGCGTATCGTATTCCATGTCCTTTGCGGTTAAATCCGGACGAATACCTGTGTCGTGCTGTATAGCGTACATGACCGTAGCGTCGCTTTCAAGGTTTTGAAAATTAGGGGAGTTTATTCTGTTATGAAATACGGACGAGACTGTGTTAAATTCCGCTAAATTTCCCGCCTCTTTTTCAATAATTGAAGCGAGCGTTAAAATCTCGTCTACGGTATATCCCATTTCCGCTGCGCGCGCGCGATAATTTTCTGTAAATACCTGATTGAATCGGGTAAGCATTTTGTCAACGACGGCTTCTTCAGAGGATGCGTTGTAGAACTGATAGCTGTCGGGGAACAGATATCCTTCAAGACGGTATATGCGTCCGGTAGACGCCCAATCGTCGTCTATTTCGTCGATAAACCAATAGTCGAAATCGAATTCGTTAATTATTTCTATATAGCGTTCTTTTGTTCCAATACCTTTTTCTACAAGCAGATTTATAGTTTCGTCAACCGTGTATCCCTCGGGAATTGTAACCCACTGTATTCCGGTTTGCGGCTTTTCCTTGAATTCGCCTAAAAGCGTGTCGTAGTTCATAGACGGCGATACGGTGTATTTGCCTGGTTTAAAGCCCTCGTCCTTCTTTTTCATCTGAGCGTATGTTTTGAAGAGAAATTTGTATTTTATAACGTCGTTTTCTCTTAAGACCTCGGAGACCTCTTTAATTCCGGCGCCTTCCGGGATTTCAATCTCTACCGCGTTATCCGGTTTTGAGAAGGCGAATATATCGTTTGCTGAAAGAATTATAATTACGGAAAGAATTACTGCGGCCGCGAAAACTCCGGTAATATACGCGATGCATTTGACGATGCTCATTACAGAATTGCTTGATTCTGAGTATCCTTTTTTTTGTTTCTTTTCCGGCCTTTTAGGCGCGTTTGGCTGCGCTTTTGTCGTTATTGCGCTTATTCTTGTCGCCCCGTCCAGCTCGGTGGATTTAGGGGCTTGCGGCCGCTTTTTATCAGCTTCGGCTCGCGATAAGTTCGGAGTCTTGGATGGCGCGCGCCGAGAATTATTTTCTTCAAATATTATTTCTTCAGCGCTGCTTTTTTCAGGTTCTTTATTTTGAATCGGCATTCCCGGATCCATATATTCGTCTGGACGCCGCCGCGTACGCTTGTCGTTCGGTTGACCGTTCGAAATTGAATCGGATCTGCCGGCGCCTATATACTCTTTGCGTATAGGTATTTGAGGCTCGGACCTTTTATTTTTTTCATCCATGTTGTTAATCCTTTCCGCGTATTTTCGCTTATTTGTTTCAAAGCTATTTTGACGTTATAACTGAAGCCGCGATAAAAAGCGCGGTAAGCAGCAAAAACGCTGGAGATAATAGCGCCGAGGCAATAGAACGCGTAGTTTTTCTTCTTTTTTTAGGAAGATAATCGCAGGGGATATTATTAGACGCATAAGATCGATAGAGGGACGAAGCTTCAAACGACGCGAATACCGCTGAAATTATAGCGGCTCCGGCCAGCAGAAACATTAGTAATATCCCGCCTATGTTTTGCTTATCCGCAAAATGACGCGCATAGTCTTCAAAAAATAGAATAAAAACATTGTAAGCCGCATGCACTATCATCGCCGCCGGTACTGACCTGGCCGCGTATGTAATAGCCGCTAGAACAACGGCGTTAAAAAAATACAAAGGAAGCTTTATAATGCTGAAATGCACCATTGCAAAGGTCAGAGAACTGAGGAGCGCGGAAGTAATCGTTCCGCCGCCCTCATATTCGGTCAGTATTATTCCGCGAAACAGAAATTCTTCGGTGATAGCCGGCAGCAGCGCGAACGCAAACACAAGATATAGACGGTCGAACAACTCCGGCGTCATTGCAAAGCTTCCATACGAATATGCGGAGGAATTTTGCATTGCGTCTGGAGCTATGCGGCAAAGGGCGTAAGTTATTAGAGCGGAGCCCGCGCTCATAAGTATGAAAGCGCATATGAGCAGAGGAGCCGAGGCAAGCCGAGGCGCGCGGAACCGAAGTCTTGAAAGATAGTCGTTTCCTCTGAGAGTACAGAAAAATAATGAAGGAAGAGCGAATATAATAAGCTGAAGAATTACGGCCGACAGGTATGGATTTTGATCAAATCCCAGCTTTTCTTCAGGCAAAAGGCTTCCGATAACAAGCAGTCCGAAAACCGCGATAAGCAAAAGAGGCGCGGCCGTTATTGATTTTGTTTTCAAGGTCTACACCTTCCTTCGCTTAAATATGAAAATAAGGTTGTTTACGATTTTCCGTTTTTTTGCTGCTTTACGGTTTTCACGCCCTTTTCAGTTAGAAGAACGTCTACTGTTACGTCGAAACGGCCCTTTGGCACGGCTGGAACAATATAGTCGCTGTACACGACTCCTATAGAGCATCCGTTAAATCCGGTAAGATATCTGTCGTAGAATCCCTTCCCGTATCCTAATCTGTACCCGGCTTTATCATACAGGAGTCCGGGTACAAAACACACCGAGCTTCCGCTTGTTTCCGACGGATCGTAAACCGGCGCGTTTTCCGAAGGCTCGAGCAGTCCGTACGCGTCGACGGACAATTCGTCAAGAGACGATACAAAGTGATACTTCATAGTATGATCTTCTTTATTGCACTTGGGAAAAGCGACCTTTTTACCCGCTTTCCACGCCGCTTCCGCAATCTGACTTACGTTAATTTCTTCGTCGGTAGCGGCGTATAGAAGAACGTATTCCGCGTATCGGAAGCTGATAAGGCCCACGGCGAGGCGGCTGATAGCGTCGTCGCGTTCTTCTCTTTCTTTTTGCGTCATGCTTCTCCTCCTCTCGGAGTATTCTTGACGAAGATCATCTTTTTCTTTTTTTATAGATATAGTATTCATTTTATCGTACCTTTCTTCCAAACCGTAATTTGCAAAGTCTCGCGTAACATAAATGCCGTAATTAGGAACAAGCTGGGCGCTAAAGAAAATTTTAATTTATAGCTTTTATTGAATTTTCAAGCTTCCCGCGTTTTTCTTCGCCGATGAGATACTCCGCAATTTCAAGCGCGAAGGGAAGAGCGGTTCCCATGCAGCGGGACGTTATAAATTGACCGTCTCGAACTACGTCGTCGCTCGTAATAATAGCGCCGGAAAGATATTTTTCAAACCCCGGAAAGCAAACCGCGCGTCGTCCATCAAGATATCCTCTTTTTCCGAGAACTAATGGAGCGGCGCATATGGCTCCGACGCAGCCGCCGGCTTCAAGAACGCTCTTAATATATAGATCGGTCATAGGAAACCGGTCTATGTTTTCGGCTCCCGGCATTCCTCCCGGCAGAATCAAGGCTGCGGGAGACACGACGACGTTTTTGTCCGAGGCTTCCTCGTCGCACGTTACTTTAACGCCGTGCGCTCCTACGGCTTGTTTTCCGTCTATTCCTACTGTTATTACGTTCATTCCGGCTCGGCGCAGCACGTCGACCGGAGTAAGAGCTTCTATCTCCTCAAAACCATCCGCCAACAAAACGTATACGTTATTATTCATACATAAAATACCGAACCTTTCAAATTAAATACAGTATATCATTATTGTCCAGCCGGTCGGTTAACAATTCATTAACTTTGTCATATTTTTGCATGACTGTCATCCGGCCGTATCTTCGTCCTTCATAGTCATTTCCATAAATTGTTCTTTCGTTATAAGGACTTCTCTCGGTTTTTGTCCTTCCGGCTCGCTTACATATCCAAGCTGCTCTAAACGGTCGATAAGCTTCGCCGCTCTTCCGTATCCCAGAGAAAGTCTCCTCTGTATAAGAGATGTGGAAATTTTTCCGCTGTTTACCGCGAGCTCAAGAGCCGAGCGAAGCATGGGATCTTCCTCGCCTCCGCTAACAGCGGCGGATCCGCCTCCCTTTTTGCCCGAGCCGCATTTTTCCGCTTCTTTGTCAATTTGCGCGATTACCTCGTCCGAGTATTCGGCTTCCGCCTGATTGACGTCTTTAATAAACGCGACTACTTTTTCTACGTCTTCTTCAGATACGAACGCGCCTTGAACTCGTATAGGTTTCGACGCGCCTACTGGAATGTAGAGCATGTCTCCTCGTCCGATGAGGTTTTCAGCGCCGCTTCGGTCGATTATGGTTCTCGAGTCGACCTGAGACGCGACCGTAAACGCTATACGCGAAGGAATGTTCGCTTTAATAAGTCCTGTAATAACGTCCACGGACGGGCGCTGCGTACCGATTATGACGTGCATTCCGGCTGCTCTTGCTTTCTGCATAAGACGGCATATCGAGTCCTCAACGTCGTCCGGAGCCGTCATCATGAGGTCGGCAAGCTCGTCTATTATTATAACTATGTACGGCAGGAATTCATATTCCGGATCGTTAGCAGTGACTTTGTTGAACATATTGACGTCGCGTACTCCGACGGATTCAATCAGTCCGAAACGCCGCTCCATTTCGGATACTGCCCATGAAAGGGAACCGGCCGCTTTTTTGGGGTCGCTTACAACCGGGACGAGCAGATGGGGGATTCCGTTGTATATGTTCAGCTCTACCTTTTTAGGGTCAATAAGAATCAGCTTAACGTCGTCCGGTTTTGCATTGTAAAGCAGGCTGACGATAAGACTGTTGATACATACGGATTTACCCATACCAGTAGCGCCCGCGATAAGAAGATGGGGCATCTTAGCAATATCAAGATAAATAGGTTCTCCGCCTACGTCCTCGCCAAGCGCGCAAATCGTTTTTGAACCTGAGTCTGAAAACTTATCCATTTCAAGAAGCGTCCGCAAATGAACGGTGGCTCGTTTCTTGTTAGGGACTTCGATACCTACCGCTGCCTTTCCGGGAATAGGAGCCTCGATTCTTACTCCGGTGGTCGCGAGGCCGAGCGATATATCGTCTACAAGATTAACTATGGAACGCACGCGTATTCCGGCTTCCGGAAGAAGCTCGTACCGAGTAATCGTGGGCCCCCTCGAGACGTTTTCAATTTTTGTCCTTACGTTAAAGCTTCGCAGAGTTTCAACCAGCTTTACGGCGTTGTTATGCAGCTCTTCCTTGATATTGGTATCCCTGAGTTCAGTGTCTTCCGTAAGGATTGAAATAGGAGGCAGAATATATTCCCGAGCCCTCGGCTTTTCTTTTTCCTCATTTGAAGAGGATGAGACTGTCGGGGTTCCGTCGATTCCGGTTCTTTCTATTTCAATCGCGTCTATTTTTTCTCTGTCGCCCTCTTCCGGACCTTTCTTTTCCGTAGGAGCAAGATACGCTTGGGCAAGTCTGTCCAGCAGATCGGCGTCGTCGGGATTAACAAATATTTTTTCAAGATCCGGCAAATCGTCGTCCGGCTCTTTAGCCTCCGTTTCAATAGGAAGAATAGCTTCCATATTCTTTTCTAATGCTTCCGGAATCTCGGCCTCGTCGTTATTTTCAGATTTTTGAGCGTTTTCCCTCGCTCTTCTCGCCTGAGTGCGCTTCATGACTTCGTCGAAAATCTTTTCGTCGATCAGACCGTCTGCGTCTGCGCTCCCAGACGACTTTCCGTCGATCGATTCCACGGAGCTTTCAGATATTTCTTTGGTCTCTATTACTTCTCCGGTTTCTTCGTCAATGTCGACGTCAGTTTCAAAATTTGATCTTCTTTTTATTTTATATCTGCGCGGGTCAGATACGGTAATGCGTATTGAATCTTTGTTTACTTCGTATTCTTTTTCGCTTTGCCGGTAAATTCTATCTTCCTCCGGCTTTGCCGGTCGGCGTCTCTCTTCCTCTTCTTCTAAACGCAATTCGTAACGGCGATCGCGGCTTTTTTCCAGCTTGTCTGATATAATTGCGTATAGTCCTAGGGGAGTGACGTTGAAAATATACAGCGTAGATACTATTAGCGCCGCGAATATCAGCAGAAGAGCTCCGGCCTTTCCAAACAGGCGAAGCATTGATTCGCCTATCGCCCCTCCGACGACTCCGCCTCCGTTAAGACGCTGCGCGGCGTTCCAGTGTTCGGGGGAGAAGATTTCATGTATTCCGCTTGTCCAAATGTGGAGAAGCGCTGAAATTAGGGCGTACGTACCAAACGTAGAAATAACGCGCCCAACGATAACCCCGCTTTCCTTGTCGCGTTTGAAACGTAAAAGATGAACCAGTATAAACAAAGGGAGAGAAAACGCCGTCGCTCCGTTCATTCCCAGTAAAAATTTTTTTATAGCTTCGCCAACTATACCGGCTCCGTCGCCCGCGTAAATACAGATAGAAATAAATATCGCGAGAACTCCGATCATGTAAGGGGCGAATTGAGAAGAAAAGCTTTCATGACGCGTGGGCTTGGCGTCGGCGGCAGTTTTCCTCGGCGCGTTTCTTTTCTTTGCGCCGGCGGACGTTTTGAAACCCGAAGTTTTTGTTTTTCTTCCCGCCGTCGACGCTGCGCGGGTACTACTCGTTTTCTTTTTTGCCATCTTATTTTTATTGTCGGCCATATCAGTTTTTATTCCTTTGCTTAAAAAGGATGTTGCTTGTCAATAATTACTTTGTGGATAGTGAAAATATTTAACTATATTATTTTAGCAGAAATCTATGGCTTTTTCAAGTATTAACTTCTTAGCATATGATTATGACGACGTCGAGGCTCTTATTACGTCGATACGCCGGGAGATCGAAGCTCAGCTTTTTATGAATCCGTCGTATCAAGTTATTTTGTGAATCGCCCGTCGTCTGCGGAACGGAGATATTATGAATTTTATCGCGAGCAGGAGTGAAAAATGGCTCTTGTGGGGAGCAGTCGCAGGATCGGTTTTTGCCGGAGTGGTAAACGGCCTGCTCGGTACGGGAGCCGGAATAGTTCTTACGTTTATTTTCGCAAAGATATGCGCGGACTATTCCCCTAAGGATTGCTTTGTTTCGGCTATGGCCGCCGTGATTCCAATATCTGTTTTTTCTCTTTTTACGTACGGTGGAACGGGCGAATTTGATATTATTTATATGATTTCCGTGGTTATTCCGGCCGCGCTCGGCGGTTTGCTCGGAGCCTACATTGGCGCTCGCGCGAGGGCGGAGCATTTGCGCCGTATATTCGCTCTTCTCGTAATATGGGCTGGAGTTAAAATGATTATGTAATATTGCGGAGAGGCGCTCGTATTAGAAATAGTTTAAAATGGGGGGGATAGTATTGTCGGCGATAGACATGGCGGCCGTATTTATAACCGCGGCTCTTGCCGGAACCGGGGTTGGAGGCGGCGGCCTGCTGGTAATTTATCTTACTATGGTCGCGGGATATTCTCAAACGAACGCTCAGGCGGTAAATCTTTTGTTTTTTATAGCGGCCGCTTTAGCCGCTTTGCCGTATCACGCGGGTAAGAGAAAAATAAACAAAAGAGCGGTTTTTCTGTGCTCGGCGCTTGGAATTATAGGGGCTATTTTCGGAGGAGCCTTACGAGACTTACTTGATCCTTCCGCCATAAGAAAAATTTTTGGAATTATGCTGATTATCACGGGTACGGGAACCTTGTTTAAACGGAAAAGAGAAGAAACTCTCTTTAAAATTACAGAAGACGCGTATTAGATATAAATATTGATAACGATTAAAAGCGTAGCGTAAAGGAGAGACTTAATAAGCCCCTCCTATATACAAAAATAAAAATATTTAATCGTCAGAGATAAGTTAAATTAGTTTAGGAATATCGTCGAGAGCTATGTCTCCCACTCCGTTCATTATGTATTTCGGTTTGTATGAGAACGACGCCAGCGACGATAGGTTTGTTACTCCTGACAAGACCAAAACTGTGTCGAGCTCGCTTTCTATTCCGGCTACGATATCAGTATCCATTCTGTCTCCGATTATTGCCGCGTCTCGTCTTGAAACGCCTAATTTCTTCAGGGCGTGACGCATCATAAGCGGATTAGGCTTTCCGACAAAATAAGGCTCGCATCCCGTCGCAAGAGATATCGGAGAAATAAGGGCGCGGCACGCCGGCATAATCCCTTGATCAGTTGGGCCCGTAAGATCGGGATTTGTTCCAATTAAATTCGCTCCGCCTTGTATAAGCATTACGGCGTGTTCAATTTTTTCGTAGCTGATGCTTCTGGTTTCTCCAAACACGACGTAGTCCGGATTGTAATCGTTCATGGAAAAGCCGGCGTCGTAAAGGGCGTTCACAAGACCCGGTTCTCCGATAACGTAGACGCTGCCGCCGGGACGTTGTGTTTTTAGGAATGAAGCCGTGGCGAGAGCGCTTGTATAAAAGTGATCTTCAGATACGGACAATCCCATTCTCTCAAGCTTAAGGGAAAGCTCTCTCGGAGATCGCTCGCTGCTGTTGGTAAGAAAAAGAAAATCCTTTTTATTTTCGCGGAGCCAATTTACAAAATCCGGGACGTTCGGAAGCAGCGTGTTTCCATGATATATTACTCCGTCCATATCGCAGATAAACGCTTGTTTTTTGTGAAGCTCGGATAGTGAAATTCTGTTCATAATAACCCCATAATAACGGCGCAAGAATAAAATGCTTGCAATTTTAATACATTCATGATATAATAAAGACGTTATTGCCTTTTACGGTCTATGCTCTGCGCTATGCCGCAGCGCGAAATCCCATAGGTATTATACTATATTTTTCCCAATTTGTATATAGTATATCACAACTTATTCGACTTTTTATTGTCGAATGGAAAGGAAATCGCCATAGTGCGATAAGGTGTTTTTCTTGTATCGACGATCAGAGAATTCTGAGAGTACCGCAGGGGGCCACACCGAATTCACCAGGCAATCAGGCAAATTGCCCGGAGAAGGCATTATACCAAATAACAAGCAGAATCCGATTGTCAACGACGGCGTTGTCGTCCATGACTCGAAATTTGATACGCTGGATATTCCGGCGTGCGTAAGAGGAGGAGAGGCTACAGCAGTCCGCAGCGCGGGCGCGTCTCAGCCTCCGGCGTCGGGGAAAAATATCTCGGCGTCATCGGAAAAATTTTGCAACGGTACGACTAAAGACGTCCTGAATAAGGGACGCAAAAAACAGGCGGGCTGCAGCTTACCCCTGCGCGGCCGCGCTGAAGCCGCTCAAGCTTATAAATCTCCGCGCGTTAACGTGCGAGACTTATATAGGACGGCGGACAAAGGATTTATGCCGCGATCAAATTCGCAAGCGTGGACGGCGAATTCAAGCTCGAAAAACAAGGCGGATCCGAAAAAAAAGCGGGAGGTAAAAAGAAAAGCCGCGTTTGGCGATACTCGAGCCATAGGCAATACGGCGGTTTTTAGAAACGTTTCGGAGCGCGGCGACGTTGCTTTCGGAATGTCAAAAAAAGGCAAGATTCAAAGCCGCTATAGAGCGGCGGAGGTGAATAACGGTCCTGCAATTCCTCTTTACAGAAAGAAGAAAAAGCGCGCCCCCGCGCTTGTAGTAGCGGCGGAACTCCTCCGCAAACGATCGGTAGTCATGGGGCTAGCTCTTTGTCTTCTTCTTGGTATTATCATTCCAATAGCCGCTTTTGCGGCGGCCGGAGAAAATATGAATAAAAATTCTCCGGATATACAGGTAAACGAAGAAACGACGCCTTTGGAAAACGTGGTTATAGCCGAGGCTGTCTCCGCTGAAATTTATAGCGTTAATTCCGCGATTCAGAAGAATGAATTCTCAAGCTTAGTCATAGACTCGGAAGAGAGGGAAACATTAGATAACGACGACAAAGCGGAAATCCCGGAGGGCGACGTTGAAACAAAAAGCGGTTTACTTGAGGAAATCAACGTATATACCGTAACATTTATGTTTGCAGATCGCGAACCGCTTACTTGTATGAGCGAACCGGCTACCTTGAGAGAGATTTTAGCCGGAAGCGGGTATATTCTCAGCGACGGCGATAAGGTTTACGTCGACGTGGACGCTGTGATCGACTCCGATCAGACCGTATATATTGATAAAGTGGAGTACGGCTCGGCGACTGAAACTGAATCTATTCCATATGACGTTGAAACGGTGGAGGTTCAAACAATCCCTCGAGGCGCTACTCAGGTGATAACGGACGGAGCACCAGGAACAAAAGAAGTGGTGTATAACGTCGAGTATATTAACGGCGTCGAAGTATCTCGAACTGAAAGCTATAGTTATATTACGGAATATCCGCAAAACCAAGTGGAGTACCGCGGGGTTGGCGGAACAGTGTACGGCGACGACGGTACGGAGTATTCTTTCTCGTATTGCGTGCCTGTTAGAGCCACTTATTATAATTTACCCGGGAACACGGCGTCCGGCGCTCCTGTGCAGGACGGCGTAGTAGCTGTCGATCCTTCCGTGTTTCCTTTAGGCTCTCGTATATATATGAAGAATGATTATATGGATATGGGAGTTAGATTGTGCGCCGATACGGGAGTATATGGGAATACTGTGGACGTTTGGATGAACGAAAACAGCCCGTATTACGCGGCGTTTGCATCGCAGGGAGTATTCAGTTTTACAGCGTATGTGCTTGACTGAATATAATAATGCAAAATAAATAATACCTATGAAAAGCAGCGTTTTATCGTATCTGTTCGGTAAAACGCTGCTTATATTTTTTTCTGATATGTTTTAATTATTTAGGTAGTAACGTTATATAGGAATAATTATTCTACTCGTCTTATTATATGTTCCTGCATTTCCGGACACAGATCTACGAATCTTGCGCTGAATCCCCATACCCTTACGATTAGATCGCCGTATTCTTCCGGACGTTTTTGCGCTTCTCTCATTGCGTCGACGTCGTATATGGCTATGTTTATCATAGGCAAACCTAATTCCGCGGCGGAACGAACCAGTGCGGAAACTGTCGAGTATCCTCCGTCGTCAGATTCTCTTACTGAAGAGGGAAGAGAAAGGTGCGCCGCCGCAACTCCAGTAGCTCTTGAGAGAGGGCCTTTAGAAATAGAGACGAGTGCCGCGGTCGGGCCGGATTTCGCTCTTCCGGGCGTAGCGCAGTAATGCTCCGCTATGGGCTCTCCTTGCCTGCGTCCGTCCGGAGAAGCTCCTATCGCGTATGCCTCGTCAAGAAATTTCCATCCTACGAGAGCGGGCGCTATACGAAATCCCGTCTTCTTTCGGTACGCTTCGAATTTGTCGCATGCGAAATTGGCTATATCGGCCGCCAGCAGATCGACTTCATCTTCGTCGTTTCCGAACTTCGGAGCTGAAAGGAGAGCGGCTCTTAGCTCTTCGTGCCCTTCAAAATTATCGGATAGGGCCTTTTTCAGCTCCGATAAGGTACACAGCTTTTTCTCAAAAACAGCGTGCTTAACGCCGATCAGACAATCCGCAGCGGTTGGTATCGAACCGCAAAAAGTCATCCATCCGCCTACAGGCAGTCCGCCGCCGTACATATTTTTACCTGATTCAAGCACGCTGTCGAATGTTCCGTTAAGAAATGGATTTCCGCAGACGGCTGGGTATGTTCCGCTTTTAACTGCTTTTTCGTGCATCTCGTCCATAAGTCTGTCAAGCTGAGCTCCATACTGCCGCAGAAAAGCTTCGTATACTTCATTAAAGTCTGAACACTCCTCAATATTTCCGCTTTCAATTCCTGCTAAGGCGTCCGGTTCGCACACTCTCGGAGCTGTTGAAGCGCAATAATATCTAATCGGCGCGTCCTTTTTTTCTGTAAACTTGCCGTTGCCGAGAGTTAGATCGACGCACGCTACCACGTCCACGTGATTAAAATCAATCTTTGACAAACCGTCGTATACAATTTCAGTACAACCGTCGTTTGCGTACCGACAAGCGTATTTCAAGGGTATCCCGTCGTTTGTGAGAGCGGGAATAATCGCTTCGTCGTTGTAAACGCTGGCCTGCCCGCGCCCGGTAAGAATCAGCTTTATTGCCTCTTCCATGACGTCTTTGCGAATTCCTTTGTGATATCTTACGTTTATATGCGGTTCGCTGCCGGACGATAAAATAGAAGCTCGCAGCATAAGAACTGAAAGACGGCTGCTTTCATCTTCGCCGTCGACGTCTCGTCCTCCTACCATTACGTTCATCAGCGTGTCTCCGCTTCCGCATTCGCCGAACCTACGCCAAAGATCAAGTATAATTTCAAGAGCAGAGTCTTCGTCTATAATTCCGTCCGCAATATCTTTTTCAAAGAAGCTCCTCAAATAAACGTCAAGCCTGCCTATGCACGACGTGCGGAAAAAATTCCGTATTCTGAACATAATGAAAAAAAGCGTTACTGCCGAACGAAAGCGCTTCGGCGCTCCGACGGATATTTCTTCAACGTCTTCCAGCATTACTCTAAGACGTTTTTCCTCTTCGAAGTTATTTTCACATACCGCATCGTTAATTCTTCGATTTAATTCCGGCAGGTATTTTTTTAGATATTCTTGCACTTCGCGATATACCTGGGCGACGCCCGTATACAGCTCGCGCGAATCGGCGTCAGCCGCTGTTTTTGCCTTTTCCTCAGCGAAAGAAGCAACCCCAGAGACGCCCAAAGATAAAAAAGAAACGCCCATTGGAAAATGCTGACTGTCGTCCCATATCGCTTCGTCAGATTCCGGAGTCTCGTGAAAAATAAATCCTGGGATAGCGCCGCGCTCCGGTATTACTACTGGGAGCTCCCTGACGGCGTTTATTGTATGTTCTGTAGTTGAAGCATACGTTCTCATAATCTACAAACCGTGCCTTTACTTTGAATTTGTACTTGTATTTGAAGTATAGCGCCAGTTAGAATGATTGTCAATACGCAGATAAAAAATAACCGTCTGTCATACTACCGCAAACGGTTCGTAATAAAGAGAAAAGGAGAGTTAAGGTTATTACTGAAATCACGGAGAATGACTTTTTTGAGATTCAGGCATACAAATGTTAAAAAATCGTGCGCTGTCATGTTTGGTAACGCTTTTCTTCTCTCATTTTTGCTGAGAGAGCGTCTCATCATCGTCGTCATTCCTTTCTTTCAACGGCTTTTTTCCGTGCTCCGCTCTGTCGGATGAAAGCTCCTCCTGAAGCCGCTTTTCATAGAACGGCGGTTCTTATTTTGCCGTTTAAGAGGCGATTTTTTCTGTTCGCACATGCTTTTACATGCGTTGCATCTACAATGCTTCAATACTTCTCGGTGATTCGTGCTTTTTCCTTAAAGTAATCTTTGACTATTCGTGAAAATAGCTGCTTAAATTGATCGTTCTCCTTGAATCTTCTCGTATAGTTCTTTCCGAAAATCATAAAATGCGGCGCCCTATCCATCATATCAAGGCCGAGAAACCATCTGTGCGCCACATTTATTTCGATTTTCTTTATGGTCTGCCGCATACTTTAGCATTATGTTCCCTCGGCGCCAAGATAGTCGATGCGCATCATCTGTATCTGTCCTAGTTTTTTGTTTCCTGCGTTATCATTTCTTCAACCTCGCTTCATTCTATATTATGCATCTTTTCCCCAATCTTGAAAAATAAGAGACTTTGTCTTCACAATAAAAGAGCCCTTGAGGGCTCTTTTATTGATTATTATTCTTCGTCTTCCGGGAGAGCGAGAGGTATTTCAACGTCGTCGTCGATAACGTCGCTTTTGATGAGCTCAGAGATATCCGTTATATCGGCTTCATCGTCTGAATCGTCTTCAGAATTAGAGCTTGCTTCAAACGCGTTTTCAAGATCCTCGAAGAAAGGATTAGAGTTATTTGACGCTTCAAAGCCTTCCGCATCATTTAAAAGCGCCTCTGAGAAAGCGTTGTGACCTTCCTCGCACTCAACCTCGACGGCTCTGTACTGTTCCATTCCAGTTCCGGCCGGTATAAGCTTACCGATAATTACGTTTTCCTTAAGTCCCATAAGGTGATCGACTTTACCTCTTATGGCCGCTTCAGTAAGAACCTTGGTTGTTTCCTGGAACGACGCTGCGGATAGGAAAGAATCAGTCAGAAGAGACGCTTTAGTAATTCCGTGAAGCACCGGCTCTCCTGTAGCTACGCGAAGCGACACGTCGCCCTCGGCTATCTTTTCTTCGATAATTTCGTTTTCCGCGTTAAGTTCCCCGATCGAGATTATCGATCCGGGAAGAAGCTCGGTGTCTCCTTCGTCGAGCACGCGTATTTTACGCGTCATCTGACGAGCTATGACTTCAATATGCTTATCGTTAATGTTTATGCTCTGAGAACGGTAAACCTTTTGAACTTCAAGTATAATATAGTCGTATACTGCGTCTATGCCGTTGACTCGCAGGATGTCCGCCGGACTCTTGTCTCCTTCCGTCAGTTCGTGACCGGCCGGAATGTGCTGGCCGTCTTCAACTACGATACGAATGCCGAACGGAATAGGATAAACAAGAGTTTCGCTGCCGTCGTCTGGAGTTACGACTACGTTACGCATTTTCTTTACTTCCTGAATGGATACGAGACCGGACTTTTCTGAGATCATCGCGATCTTTTTAGGTTTTCTCGCCTCGAAAAGTTCCTCGACTCTCGGCAGACCTTGAGTAATGTTTGCCGCGGCTACGCCTCCCGTATGGAACGTACGCATGGTAAGCTGCGTACCCGGCTCTCCGATAGACTGGGCCGCTATGATACCGACTGATTCGCCTACGTTTACAGGCGTGTCGTTAGCGAGGTCGGAACCGTAGCAATGCGCGCAAACCCCATGCTTTGAATGGCATTGAAGCACCGTTCTGATGTGAACGGACTTTATACCTGCCGCGACGATCGCGTTAGCCTGCGCTTCCGATATCATTGTGTTATCCGCGACAAGTACTTCTCCCGTAGCGGGATCGACTACGTCGCCGATTACATAGCGTCCGACAAGTCTGTCCTTAAGCGGCTCGACCACGTCGTTTCCTTCGACGATATCGGACACCCATATTCCCTTTGTGGAGCCGCAGTCTACTTCGCGGATAATTACGTCCTGAGATACGTCGACAAGACGTCTGGTAAGATAACCTGAGTCGGCTGTTTTCAGCGCCGTGTCGGAAAGCGATTTACGCGCGCCGCGCGCCGCGATAAAGTATTCAAGTATATTAAGCCCTTCTCGGAAGTTCGATTTAATCGGAATTTCCATAGTTTTACCGGACGTCGCGAACATAAGTCCTCGCATACCGGCGAGCTGTCGCATCTGGGTCATACTTCCTCGAGCTCCGGAGTCGCTCATCATTTTTATGGAGTTGTATCTGTCGAAGTTGCTTTGAAGAGCCGCGACCACGTCCTTAGTCGTCTGCTCCCAAACAGAGATTACGTTTTCATAGCGTTCTTCGTCTGTCAGCTCGCCCCTCTGGAAGTGGTGAGAAATTTTATCAACCTTTTTCTCCGCGTCCTTGATAAGCGCGTATTTCTCCTTAGGAATTGTCATATCGGCCACGGAGATTGAAATAGAGGCTTTAGTCGAGTATTTATATCCCATTGACTTGATGCTGTCAAGCACCTCGGAGGTCACTGTAAATCCATGCTTTTTAATGCATCGGTCAATAATATTTGAAAGCTCTTTGGAAGTGGTTACGAACATAATTTCAAGATCAAAGAGCTTTTCGGGATCGCTTCTGTCAACGTAACCGAGGTCCTGCGGGATATTCTGGTTGAATATCAGGCGTCCTAAAGTGGCGTCTACGATCTTTGAACGTTTCTCTCCGTCTACTACCTTAGTTACTCTTACCTTAATCGGAGCGTGAAGTCCAAGCAATCCGGACTGATAAGCCATCATCGCTTCGTTGAAGTCCCGGAATACTTTGCCTTCGCCCGGTTCGCCCGGCTTGTCGAGAGTAAGATAGAAGGAACCGAGAACCATGTCCTGCGAAGGAACGGCTATCGCGCGTCCGTCGACGGGCTTTAGGAGGTTGTTTGCAGAGAGCATGAGAAAACGCGCTTCAGCCTGCGCTTCGGCGGACAGAGGGACGTGAACAGGCATCTGGTCTCCGTCGAAGTCCGCGTTAAACGCCTTACATACTAACGGGTGAAGCTTGATAGCCTTACCTTCTACGAGAACAGGCTCAAACGCCTGAATTGAAAGGCGGTGAAGGGTAGGAGCTCTGTTAAGAAGAACCGGGTGATTTTTGATAACGTTTTCAAGAGCGTCCCAAACGTCGGGATTTACTTTTTCAACTTTCTTTTTCGCTTCTTTAATATTCGACGCCCTTTGAGTTTCCACAAGACGCTTCATTACAAAGGGCTTGAAAAGCTCGAGCGCCATTTCCTTAGGGAGACCGCACTGATAGATTTTTAGATCAGGTCCTACGACTATAACCGAACGTCCGGAATAGTCTACTCGTTTGCCAAGAAGGTTCTGACGGAATCGACCTTGCTTGCCTCGCAGCATTTCGGAAAGAGACTTAAGGGGCCTGTTTGACGGGCCGGTTACGGGTTTTCCGCGGCGGCCGTTGTCGATAAGCGCGTCGACGGCTTCCTGAAGCATTCTTTTTTCGTTGCGAATTATAATGTCGGGGGCGTGAAGCTCTAAAAGTCTCTTCAAACGGTTGTTTCTGTTTATAACCCTGCGGTAGAGGTCGTTAAGGTCTGAGGATGCGAAGCGTCCGCCGTCAAGCTGAACCATGGGACGGATTTCCGGAGGAATAACCGGCACTACGTCAAGGATCATCCATTCCGGACGATTCCCGGACTTTTTGAAAGCCTCCACGACTTCAAGCCGCTTGATTATTCGAATTTTCTTTTGGCCGGAAGCGTTTGTAAGTTCTCGTCTGAGCTGCTCCGACAGAGCTTCTATGTCGAGCTCGGCCAGCAATTCCTTAACGGCTTCGGCTCCCATTCCAACTCTGAAGTCGTTTTCATAGCGCTCGTATGCGGCGCGATATTCGGATTCCTTTAAAAGCTGATATTTTGCAAGCGGAGTCGAACCCGGATCGATAACGATGTACTGGGCGAAATAAAGAACCTTTTCGAGAAGTCTTGGAGATATATCGAGAAGAAGTCCCATTCTTGAAGGAATAGCGCGAAAATACCATATGTGCGATACGGGGGCTGCGAGTTCAATATGGCCCATTCGCTCGCGCCGTACCTTTTTCTGCGTTACTTCAACTCCGCACTTTTCGCATATCTTTCCTTTATGACGAATGCGCTTATATTTTCCGCAAAGACATTCCCAGTCCTTCGTTGGACCGAATATACGCTCGCAAAAAAGACCGTCGCGCTCCGCCTTTAGGGTACGGTAGTTTATTGTTTCAGGCTTTTTGACTTCGCCGTATGACCAGCTTCGGATCATTTCGGGAGACGCCAGACCTATTTTTATAGAATCAAAAACATTGCGTTCCATCGGCAGTATACCTTCTCCTGTATTCATAAGGGCGACGGCGGTAATTCGGCGTTAAACCGAACCGCCCGCCCGTTTCGTTTCAGCGGGATATGTCCCGCCGACATTCTGCGAATAGTTTCCGCAGAATAAAAATTACTCTGTTCTTACCGATCTTTATAATTATTCGGCTTGATGTAAAGCAGTAATCGTAATGTCGCTTCGAAATCGAATAACCTTCATGAGCGACAAAATTTATACTTTTACCACTTAAAATTCATCGCCTATATCGTTTAGGCCGTCCATACTTTCCGCTTCTTCGCTGAAAAACGTTTCTTCAGCTTCGAGTTCTCCGTCAAAGGTTTCATTAGTATATGAGTTATATAAATCGTCCGTTTCAACGGTCGCTCCAACGTCTTCTTCCGTAACGTCGGATTCCTGAGGTTTGCGGCGGGACTTTGATGAATCGAAATCATCTTCTCCAATGGAGGCCAGCTCAATTTCCTCGCCTTCCTTGTTAAGGACTCGAATATCGAGGGCGAGAGATTGGAGCTCTTTTACAAGCACTTTGAAAGATTCGGGAACTCCCGGCGTGGGAATGTTTTGGCCTTTGACGATAGCCTCGTAAGTCTTGACTCGTCCGGTTACGTCGTCGCTCTTCATCGTGAGAATTTCCTGAAGAGTATACGCGGCTCCGTACGCTTCGAGCGCCCATACCTCCATTTCTCCGAAACGCTGTCCTCCAAATTGAGCCTTACCTCCCAACGGTTGTTGAGTTACGAGAGAGTATGGACCTGTAGAACGGGCGTGTATCTTATCGTCGACCAGATGGTGAAGCTTAAGGTAATACATTATGCCGACTGTTACCGGGTTGTCAAACGGGTCCCCGGTACGGCCGTCGTACAGAATTGTTTTTCCATCGACAACCTTCAGTCTTCCTTCGCGTCGAAGTTCTTCAAGGTGTTCGGCGTCCGACCTTTCGTCGCCTTCAATAGGACGAAGTTTTCTTTCGCCGTTATCGTCGAAGTTTTCTTCGAATATATTTTTTCCGTTAACGTTTTCGTTGGGAAGCACGTCGCGGTCGAGATTAGCCATTTCAAGACAGTCTAAAATGTCTTTCTCGGTTGCGCCGTCAAAGACGGGAGTCATAATCTTCCATCCCAGTTTTTTAGCCGCGATTCCGAGGTGAACTTCCAATACCTGCCCGATATTCATTCGCGAAGGCACGCCCAGCGGGTTAAGAACTATATCGAGGGGAGTTCCGTCCGCAAGGAACGGCATGTCCTCGGGTGGGAGAATTCGAGACACGACGCCCTTGTTTCCATGACGTCCGGCCATCTTATCGCCCACGGATATTTTTCTCTTCTGCGCGATATAGACTCTTACGACTTTATTGACTCCGGGAGACAGGTCGTCCCCGTTTTCACGAGAGAATACTTTTACGTCTACTACGATTCCATTTTCGCCGTGCGGAACTTTAAGAGACGTGTCGCGTACCTCTCGGGCTTTTTCACCGAAGATTGCGCGGAGAAGTCTTTCTTCCGCCGTAAGCTCTGTTTCTCCCTTTGGCGTCACCTTTCCGACGAGAATATCGCCGGCTCTGACCTCTGTTCCTTTTTTAATAATACCGTCGGCGTCGAGATCTTTGAGCGCGTCGTCTCCTACGTTAGGAATTTCTCTCGTTATTTCTTCGGGTCCAAGCTTTGTGTCTCTTGCTTCATGAGAGTATTCTTCTATGTGTATGGAAGTGTAAACGTCGTCTCTTACAAGGCGTTCGTTAAGAAGAACCGCGTCCTCGTAGTTGTAGCCTTCCCAAGTCATAAAGCCTATGAGCGCGTTCTTGCCGAGCGCGATCTCTCCGTCCGCGGTAGCGGGACCGTCGGCTATAACCTGGCCTGCCTCCACTCTTTCGCCTTGCTCGATAATAGGGCGCTGGTTTACGCATGTGCCTTGGTTCGAACGCTTAAACTTAATAAGGTGATACGCGTCCTTGTGCCCGTCGTCGCACTGAATAATAATTTCGTCCGCCGTGACAGTGTCGACCCATCCGGCGTTTTTTGCGAGCACAACGACTCCCGAGTCTACGGCCGCCTTATATTCCATACCTGTTCCGACGATAGGAGAGTCGGTCGTCATAAGAGGAACCGCCTGCTTCTGCATGTTCGAACCCATAAGAGCTCGAGAGTTGTCGTCGTTTTCAAGGAAGGGAATCATTGCTGTTGCGACTGAAACAACCATTTTAGGCGAAACGTCCATGTAATCGACCTTGGCTCCGTCGATTTCCATGATTTCTCCGCGTTCGCGAGCAGTCACCTTTTTATTTGCGAAGCACATGTTTTCGTCAAGCTGTTCGTTTGCCTGAGCTACGACGTAATTATCTTCTACATCGGCGGTCATATATTCGATTTCGTCGGTCACTCGGTTAATTACCGAGCCGTCCGGCTGCGTTTCGTGGACTACTCGTCTGTACGGAGCTTCGATAAATCCGTATCCTGAGATTTTTGCGTATGTGGAAAGATAGGAAATAAGTCCGATGTTAGGTCCTTCCGGAGTTTCTATAGGACACATTCTGCCATAATGGGTGTAGTGTACGTCGCGGACTTCGAAAGAAGCTCTGTCTCTTGAAAGACCTCCCGGACCGAGAGCTGAAAGACGTCTCTTATGCGTAAGCTCAGCCAACGGATTGTTCTGGTCCATGAACTGCGAGAGCGGGGAAGAACCGAAAAATTCGCGAATGGCAGTGACTACAGGGCGAATGTTAATAAGAGACTGCGGGGAAAGCGCGTCGCTGTCCTGAACGGTCATTCTTTCTTTGACAATCTTGTCCATTCTTGCAAGACCGATGCGAAGCTGGTTTTGGAGCAGTTCTCCGACGCAGCGCAGACGCCTGTTGCCCAAGTGGTCGATATCGTCTGTAACTCCGACGTCGTTCGACAGACAAAGAAGATAGTTTATAGAAGCGAGCATATCGTCTTTCGTAATATGCTTTGGACAGAGCTCCGCGATACGTCGGCGAGCAGCCTTTACGACTGCTTCACGATCGTCTGAGCCGCCGCATTCTTCAAGTATTTCAAGCATGACGGCAAGGTTTGCCTTTTCATTTACGCCGGCGTCTTTAAGATCGTAGCCGAATACGTATTCTGGCTCGAGGGTTCCATTAGAAAATACTTTAACTTCGCGCTCTCCTTGAGCAAGGTAAACCTCTTTGACTCCGGCATGTTCGATTGCGAGAGCATCTTCTTTTGAAAGAGTAGCTCCGTCTTCGAATAAAATTTCGCCGGTAATCGGGCTGACTGCGGGACGAGACAGAGTATGCCCGGCGATACGGGATCCGAGCGCCAACTTTTTGTCGTACTTGTGTCGACCCACGGGAGCAAGATCGTATCTTTTTGGATCAAAAAACAGATTGTTGACAAGTATTTCCGCAGATTCGACGAGCGCCGGTTCGCCCGGACGAAGCTTTTTGTAAATGTCTTTTAATGCTTCTTCACGAATCGTCGTTCCGTTTTCAAGAGCTTCGCGCTCGCAAATATCCTTTTCAAGAGTGGCGAACAGCTTCGGCTCTTCTCCAAAGTACGCGGTTATTTCCTCTGGAGATTCAATACCCAGCGCGCGAATAAGAACGGTAACGGGAAGCTTACGATTTTTATCTATACGAACATAATAAACGTCGTTAGCGTCCGTTTCGTATTCAAGCCATGCTCCGCGATATGGAATTACCGTAGCGGTATAAAGCTTTTTTCCGGTTTTATCGAGGGACGAATCATAGTAGATTCCGGGGGAACGAACGATCTGAGACACTATTACGCGCTCGGCTCCGTTAATGACGAAAGTACCCTTTTCGGTCATTATAGGAAAATCGCCCATAAACAATGAGGACTGCTTGACCTCTCCGGTCAGCTTGTTTGAAAGCCGAACGTCTACTTTCAAGGGCGTAGAGTAGGTGGCGACGCGTTCCTTACATTCTTCTACCGAATATTTCGGATCGGAATCAAGAGAATAACCTACGAATTCAATAATTAGGTTTCCGGAATAATCAGTAATAGGAGATACGTCTTCAAGTACTTCTATCAATCCTTTTTCTAGAAACCACTGGTACGAGTTTTTCTGGATTTCAATGAGATTCGGCATTTCGAGAACCTCATTGATCTTTGAAAAGCTCATTCTGACTTTTTTGCCGACTTGCTTCGGTTTAACCATTGAGCCATCACTCCATTCTTAAACTTGCCTGGGTCGTGCGGAATATTCTGTGTAATAAAACAATATAATTTGTGCAAAATACAAATAAAATCGCTGAATATTCACGCGAGAACGAATCTAATGCAGTTTAATATTTTATCATTTTTTTTGCGCAAAGTCAATGAAGAAATAAGAAATCAACACCTATCAATCATAATTTACAAAATCATATCATATAATTTACCATAAATTTAAATGTAAATATACTGTAAAAATATTATTCAATTATAACAATATTAAATTATAAATTGCTTTAGATAAATTTTATCTTTTTGATGTGCGGGTAATTTATATACTTTCTTTTTTAAAAGAACGAACCCTTTCATGCCGTTGGCCTGAAAGGGCAAAGAAAATCCTATTATAATTCGCTTAAAAAAAGCTGCTTTCGTAAGTTTGTTGAAATGAAGTATGCTTCGACAGCTGTTTGTGCGGCGGTCAAAATGAGGAGTTCGCTCAGCT
>CATKFO010000083.1 GCA_949747515.1 uncultured Eubacteriales bacterium | reverse complement strand
GCTCGATGTGTTAAACAGTCTGTTTTCATATCCGGAGGTAGAGGAAGCTTTTTTTATACCGAAACTTTCTGCGTTGACAAAAAGCACGGTAAGAAGCAACGTAAACACGAGAACAACACAGCAAATCTTATCAAAATGCTTATGCGTTGACATAGTACTCCTCCTTAACCCATATATTCGCCGTTATAGCTCACAAGAACAGCGCTGTGAATACCGTTCATTTCCGAAAGTTCGTTGATAAAGTCTGTGTTATCATTTTTCATTCGGATTTCAAAATTCAGCTCTATACTTCCCTTTTCAGCAGTCTTGCTTTTCACAATGCATTTTTGAACTTTATTTGCAAGGAAGTCCACTGCTCTTTTTTCAGATGAAGAATCAGCGCCGGGCAGAACAACGATATAAGGGTTGCAATGGGATTTTTTGTTGACGAAAACAAGCAGAATAACCCCAATGATGACACTGCCGATCACAGCAAGCGGAATCATGCCTGCCGCCAATACGATACCGACTGCAATTGACCAAAACAGGAACGCTATGTCGAGCGGCTCTTTGATTGCCGTGCGGAAACGAACGATGGACAAAGCGCCAACCATACCGAGCGAAAGAACCACATTGGAAGTTACCGCTAAGATTACAACGGTTGTAATCATCGTAAGCGCTACAAGGGTCGTACCGAAGCTGGAGGAATACATAACCCCCTGATAGGTCTTTTTGTATACTAAGAAAATAAATAAGCCGATTCCAAAAGCCAGCAATAAGGCTATCGCCATATCGAAAATGCTCACGCTTGTGATGTTCTCAAGAAAACTGGATTTAAAGATGTCATTGAAAGTCATAATAAATTTCTCCTTTTGATAGTGTAATTTTTATCCGTAAATTCTGCACGCTGCATATTTGGAAAACGCGCCTGTTCTGCAATTTTCAAGCTGAACAGCGTCCCGGATGATGTCAGGTAAATATTCGTCCCACTTTACTTCTAAAATGATGGGAGCATTTCCGACAGAAACGGTAACGCTGTCGGGATTCAGAAAATCCATGTTTTGTAGTCCCGAACAGATATTGTAGTCTAAGGTAACACGAACATTGCCGGGAGCAAAGACAAACGGCTCTCTCGTATAGTCGACGATCGTTTTAGGCCGCAGACCGCCGCCTGTTATTTTGCTGTAAAACTCTGTTACAAGCGGTTGCTCTTCCCCGATGAGCCCACTATAATTGCCGTCTAAAACAGCCTGAACACTCTCTACAGAAAGGGTCGCGCTCTCCTTTATGCAAAGACCATTAACCTTGCTTTTCTTTTCAAGCCTTATAAAAGATAAATCGCCGTTATAATATCGAATACGAAATTTCTCTCGGATATTTACGCCGTCGATTTTTTCTTTGAGCGCTTTATCTGTCAGCGTATCAAAGTAAAGACTGCGGATTTTGTATTTTCCGTTTTCCGTATACTTGTCACGTCTCATAATTCTTGACAGCCGCCCACGAAGAATCAGCATATCGCCGTAGGTAATTTCGTGCTTCCACTCATGCCGATATTTCATGTTCCCCACTCCTTTCTTTTGTGTTTACACATAAAAATTCCTCCTGTACCTTGAAGTGTCTTCATTGTACAAGAGGAAGATTGAAGTTTGATTGAAACTCCAAAAAAATTTTATATTGGTATTTGAACCTTAAATTCGATCAGTCCGTGATGGTAATGGGCGCTTATTTTTCCACCATGCGATATTGTGATCGCCTTTGCGATGGAGAGCCCCAGCCCGTAATGTCCGTCGTCGCTGGTCCGTGCTGAATCCACACGATAAAACCTTTCAAAAAGCATATCCTGTTTTTCAGCCGGTATTTCTGCGCCGGCGTTTGTGACAGACAACGAAGCGTACCCGTGCTCCGCTTTCAAAGCAAGCTGAATATCCGTCCCTTTCTCTCCGTGACGGATTGCGTTATCCAGCAAAATAGAAACAAGCTGCTTTAACTGTGAGATGTTACCCTTCACTGTAATGTTTTCATCTATGTTACAGCGAATCGTATACCCGTTTTCAAAAGCCATGCTTTCAAATGGCAGCGCTTCACCGCTGACAAGCCGTGAAAAATCAATCTGCTCTGTTATGAGGGGGACATTTTCCACACGGGAAAGCTCTAAAAGCTGTGTAACCAATACGCCCATCCGCTCGGTTTCATACTGAATATTCGCAAGCCATTTGTTACCGGAGAGCTCTCTTGATAATATTTCGGCGTTTGTGCTGACAACCGATATGGGGGTTTTCAGCTCATGTCCTGCGTCGGAAATGAATTGTTTTTGTTTTTGATAGCTTTCTTCCAGCGGTTTTACGATCCGCCTTGCCAGATAAACGGCAACGAAGAAAAGCAAGACGATTGCAAGACCGCCGAATATCAGAGTATACCGAAACAGCGTGTCCATACTCTCATTGATGATCGTATTGTCTTTGAATGCAAAAAGCATATATCCGTCCTTATCCAGGACATAATAAACTAAATCATTTTTTACGCCCGTCTGCTTCTCGGCGGTTGCCAATTCACGGGCAAGCGCTTCCAATTCGTCATTGCTATGCACGGATTGCTGAGGGTTCTTGATTTCGAGTATTTCGCCCTCATAGTTTATGGCAACGGTATAAAATGTAGAGAGCTGAAAGGCTGGCATATCCGAATAATGCGGTTTTTCCATATCAGGTTCAGGTCTTGGGGGTGGTGGTACAACACTCGGCTGCGACAATACATAACGCTCGGCGTGTTCCTGCAGCATTCCTTTATTTTGCTCTGACATTTCAAAATAGCTTGCAGCATATATGACGGCAAGCGTCCCAACCCATAAAAGCACGAGTACGGACATAATTGCGGCGACAATTTTCCTGCGGGATTGCTTAAACATAGTCGCACCTCAATTCATATCCAACTCCACGAACTGCTTTAATTTCTGTTTTGGCATTCACAAAACCGAGCTTTTTTCGGGTGAAAGACATATATACTTCCACATTGTTGTATTCCGAATCGCTGTCAAAGCCCCATATCTTTACCGCAAGCTGTTCACGGGTAAGAATCTGCCCCTGATTGGCAATCAAATATTCAAGAACTCTATATTCTTTTTCACTGAGCCTGACACTTTGCCCGTTTGAAACACAAGACAATGTGAGTGTACCTGTTTCAAGAACAATATCGCCGTAGGACAGTACGCCGTCGGTCGTGTTCAGCGTTCTCCTGCCAAGGGCACGAAGCCTTGCAAGGAGTTCCTTTGTCATAAATGGTTTTGTCAGGTAATCGTCTGCGCCGCTGTCAAGACCGGTTACTTTATCGTCCAGTTCGCCTTTGGCGGTCAACATCAAAATCGGGGTGGTGATACCGCCTGCACGAGCCTTTTTTGCAATCTCAAAACCGTCCATTCCGGGCAGCATAACATCCAGAATCGCAATGTCGTATATATTGCTTTCGAGAGCCGCAAGACCATTTATGCCGTCTGCGTAGTGGTCTAATTCATATTTTTCAAGACGCAGTATTTCGCAAAGCGCCTGCGCCATTCTTTTTTCATCTTCAACAAGTAAAAGCCTCATAAAGACACCTCCACAAATATTATTGTATCACAAAAGATTGAAGAATGATTGAAAAATTATTCAGGGCAAAAATAAAAATTACCGAAAAGTTACTTTTCCTTTCCGGTAATTCTTATCAGTAATTATCAACGAATCGTCCAGTTTTGACTTTCACTTTGCAGTTTCACCATACGGGTAAAAATCCCGTTTTGGCTGAGCAATTTTTCCGGATGACACTGTTCCGCTACCGTACCGTCGGACGAACATACACAGTAAATCCGACAGCGCCGGCAGAAAACCAGCAGCATATTTGCAGGTACCGCGTTCCCATACCTTTTTCTTTAATAGCATTATTTACTCTTGACAACTCAATTAAAAAAACTGTAAAATATAGGAGATAAGGATCGAATATTGCCCGCTTGACTTTGCTTTTGTAGCGTTTTTAGGCGGCGACAATATAAGTTCTACCTGATAGAGCGGAGAGTTTTTATATGAAACGATTGTTTACAGTAATATTTGCATTTGCGCTTATTTTTATGTCATGTGGAAAAAACAATGAAGTAACTGGTGAAATAAATATAAAATCCATATCGTTTTGTAGCGAAGCCGACGTAACGCTTAAACTAGACGGCATATCTTCTTCCAAAGGATATGTAATTGTAAAAGAAGAACATGACGGAACAATAGACGAAAGCGACGTTATATTAGTAAGCGAAAACGAAGATATAGCTTCAGTAAAAATACTGAGCATCTCACGCACGCTTATTCAGTACGAAATTATAGCCGTATCTCCAGGAGAAACAACCGTTTTCGCTCAAAGCGTTAATGGCGACGCCGTAAGTGAAAAAATTAAAGTAATAATCGAGGGAAATGAACATACGGGCGAGATTTCGTCAGCTCCAACGGAAGATCAAACAAATAAGATCACGAATTCTACGGATCCAGCCACAGAAGAAATACCTTCCGATACAACCGCTCCTGCTACCGAGATACATACGGATACGGAATCAGTGTCTACAGCAACGTCGGCTGAAACTATCGAGAGTGCGAAGCTTTCTTCCGAACAGCCGGTCGAGCCTACAGGAATAACATATATAATAAACAAAAGCTCCAAGAAAATACACTTGCCGTCATGCTCGTCGGCTTCAAAAATTAAATCTGAAAATTACGGCGAAACAAATAACCCCGACGAAATGCTGGCTAAAGGGTACGAATGGTGTAAACGCTGCCATAAATAAAGGAGATATAAATGAATCTTAGCCGTTTAATACAAAAGTGGAGCGCTTTAGATGAAACGTCTCAAATCGTAATCGTGACCGACGACGTCCAAGAGAGTATAGCATACCTAATAAAAGAAGAAAATTTATTTAACGTCAGAATCGAATATTTTTCTAAAACAATTGGTCTTATGAATATTCTTAAAGATTTAAAAGAAAGCGACTTAGTAATTCTTTTATTATCTCAGGAAACATTTATAAACGACGGGGCCAACAATTATTTTTCGCCCTTCTACAAACCGAACGGTATTTCAGCAAAATATATTTTCATAAGACTCGATATTTCAGAAAAATCTTTAATAGAAGGACTTTCTACTGAAAAGATGTCCGTATATAATAAAATTGATTCAATGAATCGCTTAAAATTCGATAAATATATTCGAGTAACAAATCAAAGCGGAACCGACATATCTTTTAAGACGCTTCCATTTTCGACATGTTCTCACGAAATAACTAAAAACGGCGGAAATGCATTTCTTCCACCGTCCGAAACATCAGCCGAAATTATTACGAATACGGCAAATGGGAAAATTGTCGTCGATATAACGGTCGGTCAACTATATAGCTACGGAAAACTAATCGGACGTTTCGGTCTTGTCGAAAAGCCTATCGTATTAACTATTAACGATGGAATAATTACAGATATCCAAGGCGACGGCACCGCCGTAGAAGTAAAAGAAAAATTATTTAATTTACCGTATGATTGCCGCAAAATAGTCGAACTGGGACAGGGACTCTCATCAATTACTCCCACCGGACTTATCGGAGTGGATGAAAGTATAATCAACTCCTGCCACTTCGGCTTTGGAGACGCGCAAAAATGCGGAACTCACTTAGACATGGTAATTTCGTCTCCAACTATTGAACAAATATATTAGATTTACACTGAAAATGCGTTCCACTTGACTATGGAACGCATTTTCAACTGTTATTCTTAATCCAGCCACCATATTACATATCAAACATTGAGAGCTGGTTTGTTCTCGACATTCCTCGAAACACGTTATTTCTGTCAAGAACCTCAAGAACGGATTTTGAAAGCCCCGCTTCTCTTTTCAGATCGTCTACAGAAAATATATCCTTTTCCTCGCGAGCCGAAGTAATACTTTCAGCAGCGGCGTATCCAACTCCCGGAAGCGAATCGAAAGGCAAACGTATTTTTCCATCTTCCGGAACAAACTTATGAGCGTCGGAGTATTTAAATTCGACTGGAAGGAACGAATAACCTCGCTGGTAATATTCGTTCACCAGATTTAGCGCGTCAAGTACGTCTGCATCCTTCTGAGAAAGATCGGCGCCGGGCTTTGAAAATTCTGAGATTACGGAAGAAACCCTGCCCTTCCCACCCATAACAATTTCAGAGTCAAATCCCGTAGGAGCCGCCGTAAAGTAAGCCGCGTAGAAGACGACCGGCTTATATATCTTGAACCACGCGAGACGAAGAGCATCCATAACGTACGCTGCGGCGTGGGCCTTAGGAAACATATATTTTATCTTTTTACACGAATCTATATACCAATCAGGCACTCCGTGCTCGCGCATTACCGCCTCATGCTCCGGAGACAGGCCCTTGCCTTTTCTTACCTTTTCCATAATATCAAACGCGGTTTTATTCTCTATAGCATGGTTATGTATCAGGTACAGCATAATATCGTCTCGGCATCCGATAACGTCTTTGATTGTACAAACTCCGCTTTTTATTAGCTCGTCCGCGTTGCCCAGCCAAACTCCCGTTCCGTGGGTTAGTCCAGATATCTGAAGTAAATCTGCAAAAGTTTCTGGTTTAGCGTCCATCAAAACTCCGCGTATAAAGCGAGTTCCCATCTCAGGAAGCCCTAAGGTTCCCGTCTGACTGTTTATTTGTTCTTTAGTAACGCCAAGCGGTTCAGTAGAGGTAAACAACTTATAAACCTGGGGATCGGAAAGCGGAACGTCAAGAATATTCATTCCTGAATATTCTTCAAGTCTCTTGTACTTTGTCGGAATATCGTGTCCAAGTATGTCGAGCTTCAATATAGTATCGTGAAGATATTTAAACTCAAAATGAGTAGTAACTATGGAAGAATTGGGATCGTCCGCCGGATGCTGAATCGGACAAAAATCATATACCTCGCGCTCTGCTGGAACGACTATTATTCCGCCTGGATGCTGTCCCGTAGTTCTCTTCACGCCGACGCATCCGTTTATAAGTCGTTCCATTTCCGCACGGCTTACAGATATCCCCTTATCTTCAAGATATTTGGCAACAAATCCGAACGCCGTCTTAGACGCAAGAGTACCGATCGTGCCGGCTTTAAACGCTTTTCCCGAACCAAAAAGAACTTCCGTAAATTTATGCGCGTCAGCCTGTACGTCCCCTGAAAAGTTGAGGTCGATATCGGGTACCTTGTCGCCGTAGAATCCGAGAAAGGTTTCAAAGGGAATATCGTGCCCGTCTCGGATCAGATCCTCTCCACATTCAGGACATTTTCTCGGCTTCAGATCAAATCCGGACTTGCAGTCTGGTTGATCGGCCTTAAAGCTTGAAAAATCAGTATATTTGCACTTAGGGCAGCGATAATGAGGCGGCAGCGGATTGACTTTTGTAATTCCCGCCATGGTAGCTGCAAAGGAAGATCCGACCGAACCTCTAGAGCCTACCTGGTATCCTTTTGATTCGCTGTTTTCCACAAGCTTTTTCGCGATAATATACATAATCGCAAATCCATTTTTAATAATAGATTCAAGTTCTCTTTCAAGACGCGACGATACTTCCTCCGGAAGAGGATCTCCATACATTTCCTTCGCAAGTTCGTGACATCTGTCAGTTAGTTCCTCCTCTGCGCCGTCGATATGCGGAGGATAGTTTCCCTCGGGGATTGGCCGAACGTCGCCTACCATAGCGGCGATTTTTCTCGGATTTTCAATAACTATCTCTCGCGCTAATTCTTTTCCGAGATAGTCGAACTCCGCGAGCATTTCCTCGGTAGTACGGTAAAATAAACGGCTCTCCTTATCGGCGTCTTTGAATTTCATTCCGGACATAAGAATCCTTCTGTATATCTCGTCTTCAGGATCAAGATAGTGAGCGTCGCACGTCGCTACCACCGGCTTGCCGCATTTTTTCCCAAGTTCAACGATCTTTCTGTTAAGCTCTCTCAATCCTTCCTCGTCGGTGGCTTTTCCCGATTCAATTAAGAATTCATTGTTGCATATCGGTTGAATTTCAAGATAGTCGTAAAAAGACGCGATTTCGAGAAGCTCATCCTCTGGTTTATTGTCGAGTATCGCTCGAAACAGCTCGCCAGCCTCGCAGGCGGAGCCGATAATGAGTCCCTCTCTAAGCTCAATAAGTCTTGTTTTCGGTATTCTCGGATTTCGTTTGTAGTATTTAAGATATGAATCTGACACAAGCTTATATAAGTTTCTGAGTCCTTCCTGGTTTTTAACGAGAATAATCTGATGGTATGTTTTTAATTTTAACGGGTCTGCGTTAGCGCTCATAACATAGTTAAGACGCGATATGTCTGGTATGCCTTCCTCAATAAGCCCTGTCGCCATCTTATCAAAAATCATAGCTAGCATTTCAGCGTCGTCGGCCGCTCTGTGATGATTGAAGTCTCCAAGTCCATAGTGGTCCGCGAGAGTATTAAGTTTATGATTTTTTATGTCGGGATTAACATAATGAGACACCGCTACGGTATCAAGGTAAGGATTGCCGAAAGGAATACCGCACGCCTCCGCCGCGGCCCTGATAAATCCCACGTCAAAGGAAGCGTTATGAGCCACGAGCATACGAGAACCGCAATAATCCAAAAATTCCGGCAGCGCTACGGAAATATCAGGCGCGTCGGCAACCATTTCGTCCGTTATTCCGGTAAGCTTTACAATATTTTCAGGAATAGGAACTCCGGGATTTACGAACGTACCGTATCGTGAAACTATCTTTCCCTGCTTATATAATACCGCTCCAATTTCGGTTATCTTACAGGTAGCCGCAGAAAGTCCCGTGGTCTCTATATCAAATACAATAAATTCGTCGTTAAATGTTATTCCGTCCCCTTTATACGCGGCTCTGAGCGTATCGTCCACAAAATACGCCTCTACTCCATAAATCACCTTAACGTTTTTTCCATCCTTCGCCAGCTTTTCGGCGGTAAGCATGGCGATAGGAAAGCCCTGCAGATTTCCATGATCCGTTATCGCGACCGCGTCGTGACCCCATCTCGCCGCTGTTTTCACAGCTTCGTCTGGTTTTATCAGAGCGTCCATAGCGGACATATTGGTATGTAAATGCAGTTCGACTCTTTTCTCCTCAGAATTATCTTCCCTAAGTATCCGTTTAACCTTCATAACGTCGGTATACTGCATAAACAGCTCGCCGTCAAATGTATCGCGTTTCACGTTGCCTCGTATAACATATGATTTGCCGGGAGCAAACGCGCCTATAACCTCGTCCGCCGATTCAACAGCCGTAATAGTCTTAAGAAAGATAGACGCGTCTCTATCGGTTACCGCTATACTTATGCTCATTTTATCGCCCTTGCGGGTTTCCTTAGAAGTTACCTCGAAAACTTCTCCGATAATAGTTATGTCTCTTCCAACCGACGTAACGGCGCGAAGCGGAACGATTGCATTAGGTTCGAACTCACGCCCAAGCGTAGGCTCCGGAGAAGATATATCAAACGTCATTCTACCCGAGGAAACGATCCCGTTTTCCCCATATACGACTTCTTCTTTTCCGCTAAATATAGACGAAACCCTTGTTAGATTAAGTTCCGGCGATGAAGTTTCCTGGGAATCGGATCCGGCCCGAGCTCCATCCGACGCCATAGCCATACGCCTTTCCTCTGCCGCAGATATTTCCTTACTCTGCGAATATAATGTTTGAAGCTGACGTTCCATAAACTCAGCGTATTTCTCTCCGGCATTTTCGGATTTTTCGATGGATACCTCGTACCTTAATCCGAACTCACTGAAAATTATGTTTGAAATAACATCCGCGGTAAGCGCGACGTCAAGAAGGTCGATTCCTCCCTGGGTAAACGGAATAAAAATTTTTATTTTAGAATCGGATATTTCAGGACGCATATCGCTGAAAAATCCATTGATAACAGTGCCTACTCTGGCCGCTTCCGCAAGCGCTTCCGTCATGTAATCAACTGTAAAAAGTTCCGGCGGATATTTAGGCAATATTCTGATAACGTTCATACCGTATTCTTCCTGCAGCGACGCTTCAAGAGAATAAAGAGTAGACTTGGTAAATATACGCGGTAGTTCCACATGAATTTCAAGAGCCTTGCGTTCGCGATCTATCTTTAAGGAGTCGATAACGGCCAGATCAAATATTTCTTTGTGCGCTCCGCTTGGAGTATAACGATTGAATCTATAATACAGCGTTTTTTTATTATCCGTCAATTTTGTCGCCTCGCTTAAATTTCACATATGTATTCGTCGATCATTTGGAGCAAAGTTGGTATTATGTCTTCCTCTTCAACTCTTCCGACAGTATCGCCGTTTTTGAAAAGCACGCCGAATCCGTCTCCTCCGGCAATTCCAAAATTCGCTTCACGAGCCTCTCCCGGACCGTTAACGACGCATCCCATAAGCGCTACGTTGATCTTTTTTCCTTTAGCGTCGATATCCGCGATCCGCTTTCGCAATTCCGACGTCAAATCAATAACGCCGATCTTTGTCCTCCCGCATGTTGGACATGAAATTATATTTATACCGCCGCCCTCGTAAAGTCCAAGGGAACGAAGGATTTCCTTACCCGCTCTAACCTCTTCCTCAGGAGAAGCCGTCAGAGACACTCTGATAGTGTCCCCTATTCCAGAGGACAGCAACGAACCGATTCCCACCGAATTTTTTACGAGACCCGTATAACTGTCGCCCGCCTCCGTAACTCCAAGATGAAGGGGATAATCGCATTGAGACGCGACAAAAGACGAAGCGGCTATCATTTTTGCCGTATCGGAAGATTTTATAGATATTACTATATCAGAAAAGCCAAAAGATTCGAGTATATCGGCTTGTTCAAGGGCGGATTCCGCTATCGCCTCCGGAGTAGGAGATCCATATTTTTCGAGAAGCTTTTTCTCAAGCGATCCGCTGTTGACTCCTATCCGAATAGGTATCCCCGCTTCCCGGCAGGCGCTCGCGACTTCGCGCGTCTTTTCAGCAGAACCGATATTTCCCGGATTTATTCTTATCTTATCAGCCCCAGCCCTAACGCAAGCCAGCGCGATTTTATAATCAAAGTGAATGTCGGCTACGAGAGGCAGGTCTAGACCACGACGACGGATAAAATCAAAAACTCCGGACGCATCCTCGTCGGGAACTGCGACGCGTATTATGTCGCATCCTTTCGCAGCAAGAGACGCCGCCTGTAAATACGTTTTTTCAAAATCGTGGGCGGGAACATTAGTCATTGACTGCACGGTTATTGGACTGCTTCCTCCTATAGTAATATTCCTTACTCGAACCTCTCTTGTCTTACGACGTTTCATATTGTGAACATTCCTTTCTCACGATTCGTAACCATTAACTATTAATTTCAATGAGTTTAAAATTCTACCTCGAATAAAAATCGATGCTTCTATACGGTTATATATAGATCTTACGCTTTTATCTTAGAAGTCAATTTCGTTAATTTATGAAAGCAGTCTTATAAATCTCTTTCCATATATCCGCAAGTAAACGGAAAAAAATCAAACTTTTTTGTTCCCGTATGAACAAATCCGTTATATTCATACCAATTTCTTAATACTCTATTTTCTTCAACGATTCCGATACTCATTTTTTTATATCCTGCTTTTTTAGCTTTCACATAAGCGTCTTCAAGCATTTTTGTTCCAATATGTTTATGACGGTATTGTGGAAGAACGCACAGGTTATTAAGTTCGCATACCTCATTGTTTTGCGATGCTAACGAATAGTAACCAATAATATTTCCGTTATCATCAAAATAGCCATACATTGGCCTATGCTCGTTTTTTAATTGATTTATCAAAATATTTTTTGTCAAAGCAAACGCCGTAAATCTCGGAGCGTTTTCAGTTGTAAATCCAAATTCATTCGCAATAGTATAAAAGCTTTCTTTTATCACTTCGACACATTCCGGCATATCGTTTTCATTTATTTCTTTTATCATATTTAACCTCTAACATTTCGATTAAACGATTCCCTTTAGATCAAGATTCGATAAAGATACGTCCAAAGCGCCTATTGTAAATCCTTCGCTTTTATCAAATTCTCCATGACAATCGCATCCGGCCGTAATTCTCATATCGTTGCTTATACAAAAATCTACGCATGCGTCGATAACTCTTTTTGAATGAGACGGATAATAACATTCGATTCCTTCTACGCCGCAAAATTTCATTTTCTTCAGCATATCGACAAATTCATCCTCATTACGTTCGTATAAGTATCCGGGATGCGCCAAAATAGGAACGCCATTAGCTTTCTTAACCAACTCGCAAAACTCAGTAAAACCACATTCTCCAGAGTTTGATAAAAAATTGGGATATGAGTACTTGCTAAAAATAGTTTGATTCGCTTCTTCATACGTTCGCAGCTCCCTTTGCCACTGCATAATGCAAGTATTTCCACCCTCCTTTGTTTTTCGGATATATAAAATTTTCATACTCTTCAAGAGACATATTCGGATAATCCTTAATCATATTATAAACGATGTACTCGCACTCGATAGCTTTATATTGCTTATGAATGAGATCTGCCATTCCTTCATTATTTTTATCAAAATTATATGCAAGCATATGAATGCTCTCATTTTTCCATAAAACGCACAATTCAACTCCCAAAACACATTTTATACCATTGTCTTGACAAAGTTTCGGTAATACGTCATAAGCTTCTATCGTAGCGTGATCGCATATTGAAATTAAAGAAACATTTCTTTTCTTTGCGAGATCCACTATTTCATAAGGCGAACGAGAACTGTCGGAATATGTAGAATGAATATGTAAATCGACTTTCATAATTTATCTCTCCGCAAATTATAAATTCTTTTATTTTTGTATATCGACATGAAAATTGTCTTGGCATAAAGAATTATTTAAATCGCGTTATGAACATAGCATACAATAGTTTTGATTCACGTTGTACTTTTTAGTGGAATTTAAACGCCAAAATCTCGCTTCATCATCTCCATATAAATTTTATCAACGTACTTTCCATCTTTAAATATCCATTCATGTAGTCGTCCAACTTCCCGGAACCCGACCTTTTTATAGCAAGAGATACCTTCATAGTTATCTGCATGAACAGTCAGCATAATATTGTGGAGATTCATTGTCTTAAATCCATAGTTTAAAATCAATCTAATGGCTTCAGCACCATATCCTTTCCCACGTTGTTCTTTTTCGCCAATAAAAATGCCGATAAAGGCGTTACGATTGAGGTGATCGATATTATGCAGACTGATGTTGCCAATCAATATATCATCTTTAATAAGCACTATAGCATATCGGTGCATATCACTATTGGGTTCATAAAGCCATTTCATATCATTTTTAGATGAAACAATCCGATGATACTGACCAAAAGGAACCGCAACAGATTCGTCGTTCATCCATTTCAAATAACTATCAACTTCATCTGTGTTGATAGGCGATAGATATATGCGATCTCCTAAAATTTTTTTATAATATTTCATTTATTAATCCTATCTAGTCGGCTTTTATTTTATCATGAAAAGTAACTATACTCTGTCCGAAGAATATGCGTTTACATGTTCCAAAAAATTTTATAAGTTATTATGATACGTGTACGTCGAAAAACTCTGGATAATTATTTGAATAATATCAAAGTCTCAAAAATACAACGCGATTATGAACTATTTCACGACCTATTGCTCACTATGCAAATCCATCATTTATTATATCAATTATTTTGTTTTATTTCAAGTAAAATGTGACCCGACGCCGAGGCGCCGGATCACAAATATAAAAATAATAAGTTAACGTATTAAAGCGAACACATCCTTAAAAGTAAGGACTACAAGCAAGAGCATGAGTAACGCCATGCCAGCAAAATGAACGTATCCTTCTATCTTCGCAGGCACCGGTTTTCTGAAAACAAGTTCGATAAATTGAAATAGGAGCCGTCCTCCGTCTAAAGCCGGAAGCGGAAGCAAGTTCATAACTCCTAAATTAACGCTGATTACAACGGCTAAATAAACTAATGCGCCCGTATCCTCCGACGCGGCTTCTCCTAAAGCTTGAGTAACTCCAACAGGCCCTGAGACAGCCTCTACGCCATATCTGCCGCGAATAAGATCAAAAATGGAGTCGTAAATCATTTTGATTGTTGAAAAAGACCTCACCGTCGCATGTTTTGCAAGCGACGCCGCCGTCTTTTCCTCTGCGTATACAAGAAAATCACGCGCGCCAAAAGTAGTTCCGCTTTCTTCAATCTTTGGGAATTCAACATCCTCAACAACTATTTTTTCTCCGTCTCGCAGAACGGTTACGTCGATAGGATGATCGCCTTGCCGCATGATTTCATACTGCAAGTCGTTACCCGTATATACCCTCGTCTTTCCAATTTTCAATATATCGTCGCCTACGGCAAGCCCTTGCTCTTCCGATGTGACAAAATCAGCATTCTCTGCGAACGCCGCTATGCGCGTAGACGCAAGCTTATCGGAAGTAACGACTATCACAGCCATTGCGAGAAGACCTACGATTATGTTGACGGCGGCTCCGGCGGCGGTGATGATTATTCTCTGCCACACAGGCTTACGGAAAAATGCGTTTTCATCGTCGCTGTCCCCGTCTTCCCCCGCCATAGAAACAAAGCCGCCGAACGGCAACATTCGTAAAGAATAAGCTATTCCCGTTTTCTTTGAGGTATGCGATACAAGCTTTGGTCCCATTCCTATCGCAAATTCGTTTATCTTTACCTTAAACAATCTGGCAAACAAATAGTGTCCGCTTTCATGTATAAAAATTAAAAATCCGAAAATCAGTATCGCTATAAGGATATAACCTATCATTTACTAAATTTCCTCCATTAAAAAGCGGCCTCTATTATTTCTTCAGTCAGCCTTTTTGCTCGATCTACAGCGTCAATTAGCTCGTCGATATCACGCGTGGGTGAGTTTTCAATTTTTTCCAGAGATTTCATTACTGCTGCGGAGATTTCTCCGAACGATATTTTTCCCGATAAGTACGCTTCTACCGCGGCTTCATCCGCAGCAATAAGAACCGCGGGCATAATTCCTCCGGCCGCCGCAGCTTGATAGGCTGCTCCCAACAATGGAAAAGCCTCGGTATCCGGACGTTCAAACGTAAGTCCTGACAACGTCGTCAGATCAAGCTCTCCGTACTCGGCATTCGTTCTTGAAGGATGAGTAAGAGCGTAACGTATGCACGATCTCATATCCGGAGCCGCAAGCTGCGCTATCACGCTATTATCAATATATTCCACCATTGAGTGAATTATACTCTGTCTGTGAATCAAAACTTCGATTTGATCGGGTCTTACTCCGAAAAGTCTAACCGCTTCGATTACCTCGAAACCTTTGTTCATAAGCGTAGCGGAATCAATGGTAATTTTACGACCCATCTGCCATGTCGGATGAGCAAGAGCTTCTTGAGGCTTAACGTTTTTTATTTCATCGAACGATCTGCCTACGAACGGTCCGCCAGACGCCGTAAGCAACAATTTTTTTACGGTTTGCGGATGATCCCGACCGCACCCGGAAAGACACTGAAAAATCGCGCTGTGCTCGCTGTCGACCGGAATGAGTTCTCCGCCGGCTTGTTTTATCTCCTTAAAAATTATATCTCCCGCGGCGATTATAGCTTCCTTGTTAGCCATAGCTATGCGAGCTCCGCTTTTTGCCGCGGAAATTGCCGCCGGTAATCCTGCAAGCCCCGCTATTGAGTGGATAATTACGTCTGCGGACGAATTTTCGAGCAAATTGTCGAGAGCTTGCTCTCCCCATATTATCTCAAATCTTCCGCCGTTTTCTTCATGCAGTCTTTCAGCTATTTCTTTATTGGATACACACAGAATTTCGGGATTGAGCTTTTCAGCCTGTTCTGCAAGCAACCTATAATTTGTGCCGGCAGTAATAGCCCGAACTTTTAACCCCAATTCGCTGACAACGTCGACTGCTTGAGTTCCAACCGATCCGGTGCTTCCCAATATAATAACGCTGTTATCTTCTAATATTTTTTTCATAATTAACCGAAAATATTATAAATGGACGACAATTCGGCTGCAAATAAAATAATTGGAGCGGTTGCCAAAACGCTGTCGAATCGATCCATTACTCCTCCGTGTCCAGGAAAGAGCTTACCATAGTCTTTTATTCCGTATTTTCTTTTTATCAGAGACGCTATAAGGTCGCCTATCTGCGAAACAGCAGACGCAAGCGCTCCCATAAGAACTAAAAGAAAATAGGAAGGAGAAAAGCTCTTAAAGAAAAACTTCGAAATTACAAGTCCGTATACCGCAAATCCAATACCGGTAAATATTACGGCTCCTACGCTTCCTTCTATAGTTTTTTTAGGACTTACGTCGGGAATAAGCTTGTGTTTGCCAAAAGCGCGACCGCAAAAATACGCCGCGCTGTCGCTGATCCAAGGTCCAATAAACGCAAGCAGATACAACGCATAACCGTACCTGGAATCTCTTAGAAGCACAATAGAGGTAAAACTACCGACAACGTAGAAAATTGCGGCAAAAGTTACCGACGCGTCTTTGACGTCGTATTTTCCATGTGAAAAAACAGAAGAAGAAAAAACAAATAACAGATAAAAGAATGCCGCGGCGCAAAACAAGCGCATGTATGTAACCGTGTCGCCAAACGTTCTTGCAAGGACGGGAGAGGCGAATCCAATAAGTATAGAAACGCATCCCAAAACTATCCTTTTTTGCCCTATGCATTTAATCATTTCAAAAACTGCGACCGCGGAAAGAAAAGCCATAGCCATCGGAAATGCTATAGTTTGGGAAAATATACATATTGGTATAAAAGCTGTTATCGCTAATACGGCGGTAATGATTCTTTTGAGCATAATTTATATGTAAACCTTTCAGAATTATTTGCGCCCGTCGGTGTTTTTTTCTCTATCTAAACCGCCGAAGCGACGTTTGCGTCCGGAAAAATCCAGTACCGCCGCGTCAACGTCCCTAATGCCGAAATCCGGCCATAGTTTAGGAGAAAAATACAATTCTGAATATGCGGACTGCCACAAGAGAAAGTTTGATATTCTGTACTCGTCTCCGGTACGCACTACAAGATCTGGATCAGGACAGGCGGATGTATAGAGACCCGCATCTATATCCGAGGCTTCAATATGAGTTTTCCCGTTCTGAACCGCGCGGTTGACCGCGTGAACGATTTCGTCGCGGCCGCCGTAATTTATAGCAATGTTAAGTCTGTATTTACGCCCCTTAGTCATGCTTTCAAGCATATCCATTCTTTCTGCCAATGGCACTTCTATACGGCCCCTATCCCCGATAAAAATATATTCTACGTCGTCCTCTTCTCGAGCCTCGTCAATATATGTGTCAAGAAGACGCATAATAGCGTCTACCTCTCGTTTCGGACGCTTCCAGTTTTCCGTGGAAAAAGCATACGCGGTTATATACTCTATGCCTATGCTCTTGCAATATCTAACGACCGTACGAAAATTTTTCGCCCCAGCGCTATGCCCCGCCTCTCGCGGCAAGCCTTTGTTAGTAGCCCATCTTCCGTTTCCGTCCATTATGAAAGCAATGTGTCTTAGACCTGACGCTCTCGCAATTTCGGAAACGTTATCGCATATTTTTTTTCTTTTAAAATTAAAAAACATAAAAACAAGCGGCGCGCCCGTCAATACTTTACGTACCGGCGGACGCCTTACTCCGTCAAAATTATATCGCCATAATATCGGCTTCTTTTTCAGCCGTAATCTTATCGATCTCTTTAACATACTTATCGGTGAGATCCTGAATAAGCTTCTCAGATTGCTTCTGCTCGTCTTCCGTCATAGTTCCGGCTTTCTTCTGCTCTTTAGCCGCGTCCACGCCTTCTCTTCTAACGTTACGAATCGCAACCTTAGCGTTTTCACCCATTTGTGAAACCTGCTTTTTCAGCTCGCGGCGTCGCTCCTCGGTCAGCGGAGGAAAAGAAAGTCTAAGCGACTGTCCGTCGTTTTGAGGATTGATTCCTACGTTAGACGTAAGTATAGCTTTTTCAATGCCTTTCAGAGTCGTTTTGTCCCACGGTACAATCATAAGAGTTTTGGGATCGGGAACCTTGATCTCAGCCATCTGATTTATGGGAGTTTCAACGCCGTAATAGTCGACGGAAATACCGTTGAGCACGGCGGCGTTAGCTCTTCCCACTCTTATGGAGGAAAGATTCTCTACATATACGTCGATCGATTTTTTCATCTTTTTTTCAAATTCTGCAGTTTCAAGCTTCATAATTATCTCCGTTCTGCCGTTATGTGCGGCGCAAATTAATATGTTGTATGCGGTACGTCCGACGCTGTAATAAGCGTTCCTTTATTATAGCCTAGCAAAGCGTTTTTTATGGAATTTTCTTCTCTAAGAGAAAAAACAAGAGTGTCTATTCCTCTCTCCATCGCGATAGCGGAGGCCGACGCGTCCGTCGCTTTAAGCTCCATATCCAAGCATTCCTTATATGAAATGCTTTTGAATCGAATCGCGCTCTTATCTATCGCCGGATCCGCCGAGTATACTCCGTCAACATTTTTCGCCATCAGGATAACGTCGGCTCCAATTTCAAGAGCTCTTACAACTCCAGCCGTATCCGTAGATATATACGGAATACCTGCTCCACATGCAAATATTACCGGCCGGCCGACCTCAAGATAAGCGATTGCTTTTTCATAATTAAACGGTTCTGCAAAAGCCGTCATTGTAACCGCGGTCATTACTACCGCGTCAAGCCCCTGTTTTTGAAGCGCGTCCTGCATTCTAAGGCAGTTAATAGTCGTCGCAAGCATCCCCATATGGTCGGCTTTGGCTCTGTTAACGTCTTTCCCGTATTTGCCTCTCCAAATATTTCCCGCCCCGATCATAATGCCGAAGCTTGTTCCAAGAGAAGCGCATTCGGCAATAGACGAAGCAATAGACTTAATTATTTCATCGTCGAAAATATCTTTTTGTTCTCCAGTGCCTTCATCTTTTTTTGCAAGAGCCTCTCCAGAGAGTTTTAAAAGAACTCTTTTATATTTTACATTTTCACTCATATCAATCTCCGTTCAGACGCGAGCGTCGTCAAATAGTCGTGTTTAGCTAGTATATAATTCTATCTATAATATTTTACATCAATTAAATTAATTTGTAAAGTAGGAAATATTATAATTTATTTAAACTGAGACTGATAGTCGACGTTATTTTTTCTATTTGATAAATAATAAATTAAAAGGCGAGCGGCGATCATTACTCCATAAACGACGGTATAGACGGCGCATACCGCCGCTATCTGCATACCTCCGTCATACTTCCCTCTTATTATTCTAAAAGCCAGAAGTACGCCTGCAAGCGTGACTACGTAATTTATTATTATTCTTGAAGCCGTCTTTTTTTCAATTAAAAGATCTGCCGCGGACAAAACAAATGAAATAAGCAATATAGAACCGATCGTCCTGAAAGATAATTCGCGTCCCGGGATATTACTAAAAAATAATTCTCTTAAAGAATAAGCAGCCGTTATAAGAACTGTATTTACAATACATCCTCCGGCGAGAAATCGAGCGATTCTATTCTTCATTGCTCATATGTCCCTTTCCATTTTTATTTATTTTAACACAAAAGGAAAATTATTTCAAGTATAGAATATTTCTTAAGACATCTACGCTAGAAAATATAAATTTTTACGCGCGAGGCGAAAATATAATGTAAGCCGAGTAAAAAAGTTTTACGTCGTATTATTCGCATATATACTCATAATATAAAAGTTTCCCGGGAAATTTTTGATTGTAATTAAAAATATATAAAACGGCTCGAGCGAAATTAAAAACTCCGTATCAAGCCGTTTTCAATTGTTCATGTTAAAGGAATAATAAGAAATTATTTAATTTCTACAGTAACCTTTTTGTCTGAAATCCTTGCCGCCGCCTTTATTATTGTGCGGATGGCGCGAGCAATCTTTCCATGTTTTCCGATTATCATACCAATATCTGATTCGGCTACTTTAAGCGTAAGGAGAAGACCGTTTTCACTTTCTTCTTCCATTATCATGACTTCGTCCGGCGTATCTACGATCGGACGCACAAGATCAAGCAAGAGCGCGGAAAAATTGATCTCGGCAGAAGCGCGATTTTTCTCTTTGTTTTCGTCCATAGCGATTATTTTTCAGCTTTGTTTTTGTTAATAATAGATCTGACGGTTTCAGTAGGCTGGGCTCCGTTTTTAAGCCATTTATCAACTTTTTCATTATCAAGCTTAATCGTCGCAGGGTTAGTCATGGGATCGTAGTAACCGATTTCTTCAATAAATCTACCGTCGCGAGGATATCTGGAATCAGCGACGACAATACGGTAAAAGGGAGCCTTTTTAGCGCCCATTCTTCTAAGTCTGATTTTTACTGCCATAGTAATTCTCCTTAAATATAATTATTAGTTTATCTGAAAACCGCAGTTAAAAACTGAACGGTATCTTCATGCGTCCGCGCTTACCCCGACGCATAATTCCGCCGGTTAACTGCTTCATCATTTTGTTCATCTGCTCGTATTGCTTCATCAACTTGTTCACTTCTTCAACAGTTACTCCGCTTCCCGCAGCAATTCTCTTGCGCCTTGAACCGTTGATGATATTAGGATGTTCCCGCTCTTTATTCGTCATAGACAGGATAATCGCTTCCGTACGACCCATTGCGCCTTCGTCGATTTCCATATCCTTAAGACTGCCGACCTTAACTCCGGGAAGCATGGCGAGAATGTCCTTCATTGATCCCATTTTTTTTATCTGCCTGAACTGATCAAGAAAATCGTTTAACGTAAATGAATTTTCAAGTATCTTCTTCTCAAGCTCCGCTGACTTTTTCGCGTCAAAGTTTTGCTCGGCCTTCTCAATAAGAGATAGCACGTCGCCCATTCCAAGAATTCTAGACGCCATTCTGTCTGGATAAAACGGCTCGAGCGCGTCAAGCTTTTCGCCCGTTCCTATAAATTTAATAGGCTTCCCGGTAACATGACGAACCGACAGCGCGGCTCCGCCTCTGGTATCTCCGTCCAATTTTGAAAGAAGAACGCCGGTAATATCTAATTTTTCGTTAAAGGACGACGCTACGTTTACAGCGTCCTGACCGGTCATAGAATCGACGACAAGGATAATTTCAGTAGGATTTACGGCGTTCTTTATAGAATCCAGTTCGTCCATGAGAACTTCGTCGACATGAAGCCGACCGGCCGTATCGATGAACACCATATCGTAACCGTTGTTTTCAGCATATTTTACAGCTTCCTTTGATGTCGCCACAGGGGACTGCGTCCCTCTGTCAAACACTGGAACATTGATTTTCGATCCGACCACTTTTAACTGGTCAATGGCTGCGGGACGGTAAATATCGCAGGCTACAAGCAAGGGATTTTTGCCTTGTTTTTTATAGTATGAGGCCAGCTTACCACTGTGAGTGGTCTTTCCCGATCCCTGAAGCCCCACCATCATAACCACGGTAGGCGGACGCGACGATATTTCAAGCTTTGCCGTAGCTCCGCCCATTAGAGAAGTAAGCTCTTCATTAACTATCTTGACTATTTGCTGAGCTGGAAGCAGACTTTCAAGCACCTCGGAGCCGATCGCCCTCTCGGTAACTTTTTTAACAAAATCCTTCACAACTTTATAGTTAACGTCTGCCTCGAGAAGAGCTAATTTAACTTCTCTCATGCCTTCTTTAACGTCGGATTCACTTAATTTTCCTTTGCTTCTGAACTTTTTGAAAGCCTCCGACAGCTTATCGGAAAGATTTGAAAACATAATTCGCTCCGATCTTCAGAATATCATAATTTGCATTTTCAGATTATACTTGAGGCTGCGTCTAATTTTGCGCGTATTGCGGATATTACGTTTTCAAAGTTTTGTCGCCCCATCTCAAGCGTTAGCTTGTCAATATCAGACGAGACTTCTTCAAGAATAGATAAAAACGTTTTTTTTCTTTCATATAGGCGAAGGCTTCTTTCATACTCCATCAGCTCGGCTTCGCTTTTTTTTATCGATTCTCGAATTCCCTGCCGCGAAATCCCCGTAAGTTCAGAAATTTCTGAAAGCGAGTAGTCCTCGTTATAGTAATAATCAAGCAGTTCGCGCTTTCTATCTGATATAAGAGCGCCGTATACATCCGTCAAACACGGTATGAGTAAGTTTTTTTCAAACATATCATTCTCTGTAAAGCAAATCGCTTTACACGTAAGTATATCAGATTATAGTTCCATTGTCAAGTATAAAATAAAAAATCCCGCGAAAAACGGAATTTTTTTAATTACAAAACGATATTATAAGTTTAATTTTGAGCCGGTACGTAAATGTTACCTTTAGATTATTTTACCTTTGACATGCATATTTCCAAGGATATCGTCCAATTCGCTAAAGCTGTTTACTATATTGCCTGAGTACTCCTCGTTATCTCTGTTAAACAGTATCGTATTTATCCCAATTTCCCGCGCTGCATTCAGATTTTTAACTCTGTTGTCAATAAAAATAAATTCATCAGGATCTCGCCGCGTCAATTTCAACACATATTTAAAAATTTCTTTATCAGGTTTCCGCATATGTATATCTCCGCTGACAACTCGTTCTTTAAAATACTTGCGGATTCCATATAAATCAAATAGATATTCGCTCCATTCTTTCACATCGTTTGAAAGGAGGATAAAATCGTATTTTATATAGTTTTTTTCAGCGAACCAAAGGAACTCCTCATCTAAGGTTATATAATTTTCAAGGTAATCCTTCATCGTCCACACCGGGTTGGAATACCCCAATAAAGCAAGGAATTCGTCGGAACTCAAGTCTCCTATTCCCGCTTTTGTAAATAATCTTTCATCTCGAAAAGTTCTTGTAAGTCTGTCATGCTCGATTTTATTAAAGCGATCGAACGTATATGGAATAAAATAGCCTTCGCTTTCCTTTATAATTACACCGTACATATCGATAAGAAGTATTTGTTTTTTCATGATTATAAATCCTCTATTATCATTGCAATATATACTTTTTCCGGCTAAAAGATTTAATTTAAACTGCGGCCGGTACGCTATACTATATAAATAAACTTATCGATATTAAATTATTTGATAATTCAATTTTTCTTAAATCGAAGGATTAATATCTGAAATTAGTATTTTATCGCG
>CATKFO010000082.1 GCA_949747515.1 uncultured Eubacteriales bacterium | reverse complement strand
TACTATCTGACCTCTCGTGCATGTCTTTTCCGGCTCGAACGTAGTTGGCGTTGTTCCATCCGTTATTTTCTTTCCTACGGCCCACAGCACCGGATCATAATAGAACGATCCTTCTACTAAATCCGTAAACGGATTATCCGGCACGGCCGGCTTTATTTCTTCTGACGATAAGGTAGCGGTTACGTTTTTAGCGTCCTTCTGATCTGCAAGGAAAGCAAATCCTCCGATAGAAACACCGAAAATCTCCTGATAAGAAGATTCTCCTTCCTCGCTCTCGGTTCCGCAGGTAGCGCACATAGTGAAAAATATGTCGCTCCCGGCTTTGGCGTCGGGCGAGTAGTGTTCGAAAGGAATAGACCATTCGTACGTAATATATCCGGAGTTCCTATCGTAAGAAACTTCAAAATCCTTACCGCCTTCGGGATTATACGCACCGGTCAATCCCAGCTGATTATAGTGTCCCTTAAGGTATTCGTTTGTTGCGAAATTCTTAGAAACAGCGTAGTAGAGTCCGCCGTATTCTTCGCGGGTAACAGCTTGGTCAAACTCAATTTGAAGGCCGTAGCTGCGCATAAATTCATCGCCGGGCTTCTCTCCCTCGCCCTGCTTAAATCCCTGAACAAGCTCGATGGCCGGCTGAAATCTTACGGCGAAGTTAAAGCCGTGAGTCTCGTCCCATGAGAAGTAGTATTCCATGGTCTTAGACATATTCTCCGCGTAGTCGTACATGTCAGGGTCGTTTCCGTATACGAGAGTCATCGGAACAGGATTTTGATTATCGTCGGTATCGCTCGGGAAAACGAACTTTTCGTACTCGTTTTCTCCAATTTTACCATCCTTTACAACATCTGCGGCGTCGGCCTTTTTTACGGTGATTTTAATCGGCTCCGCCTCCGTAGCCAAATAGCTCGCCGCGAGAGTAGTAACGCCCATGGCGGAAAGAAGCATTGTAGCTGATAAAACAGCCGAGAGCAATTTCTTCATTATTTACCCCTCTTTTGAAAATAAGATTTTTGGAGGCTCGACTTTCGCCGCCTCCTTTATGTCTGCATTATACCATAGGCACGCCTTATTGTCAACAATTCCGACACATTTTTTGCCACCTTTTTTAGTTGTGTTTAAAAACGACGATTCTTATATGTCATTTACAACAATTTATAAAGCTGTATTTTGTGCATTATAACAAAAAACATATCGTTTTTTCTATCAGTTAGCGTCCTCATATGATTATTTGCTGTTCATATGCAGCTTGCAAAATCGCTTTCTAAAAGTCGTCGGAGAAATTCCCTCATGATATTTAAAATATCCGATAAACGCCTTATCCCCTGAAAAATTAAGTTCGGCCGCGATTTCTTTAACGTACTTATCCGTGCCGCACAAAAGGGATTTAGCTTCGTTCATAATAAAGCGGTCTATAAGCTCTCCAGCTCCAACCCCGTATTTTCGTTTGACTATTCTCGTAACGTGATCCGCTGAAAATCCAAAACGGGCCGCCGTCTTTTCAACGGTCAAAGACGCGCTCGCGCGGGTGCGTATCCATTCGTATATTCTCTCCGCCGCGCGGTCACCGACTTCTTCCGAGTCCGCGGCCTCAGACAGGCGGCACAATTCCGCAAGTATACGCACGAGCGACACGTTAACCATATACTCCGGTATAGCGGGGAGATTATTATAATGAAGCAATTCGCTAAAAAGAGACGGAGTTTCAAAGCAGCTAAAAAAACGTTTTTTAAAAGGCAGCTCCCCTTCGGTCACATAAAAATGCACCCAGTAAAATCCTACGTCCTCCGTTATCTGCGTACCGTAATGGCGAACCCCTGGAAGCAAAATCGCCGCCTGGCCGGCCGTAAGGCGCAGATCTTCTTCACCATCCCGCATATACGCCTCCCCTTTAGTCATGTATATAAGCTCGTAGGTCGATTCAATTCTATCCGGATGGCTCCATGGAGTTTTGCTTTCAAACAACCCGGCGTATACAAACGTAACGGCGGGATTAACTAAAATATTCATATCGGATTTTCTTACCTCTGATCGAGTTTTGCTCATTGACTTAGTCTGTAATTCAGTATACAATTTATCCATAGCAAAGTCAATACGTCGGATTCAAATCGCTTTTTTAGACAATATCTATATTATAATATCGGCGATGGAGCTCCGAAAAAGCACGAACCATATAAATTTTAACGCCGCTTATATCGGCGGAACGGAGGCAAACATGAAAACCTACGGCGTATCTAACGTCAACGTAACGGGCGGATATCTGTTTGAAAAGCAGGAGTTAAATCGCCAAACCACAATGAACGCAGTTTACGACTTTTTTTCGGAAAGCGGACGCATAGACGCGTTTAAAATGGACTACAAGGATGGCGATGAAAAGCAGCCGCATATTTTCTGGGACAGCGACGTAGCCAAATGGATGGAGGCGGCGGCGTATATACTTGAAAAGCGCCCTGACCCCGAGCTTGAAGCCAAGGTAGACGCTATTGTCGACTGTATAGAAAAGGGCCAGGCTAAAGACGGATACTTCAATATCTTCTTTACCGTAGTTCAGCCCGGCGACCGATTCACAGACAGAGATTATCACGAGCTTTACTGCGCGGGACATCTTATGGAAGCTGCCGTAGCCTACGCCGAGGCTACCGGAAAGACAAAATTCCTGGACTGCATGGAAAAATATGCGGACTGTATCTACCGCGTATTCGTAGAAGAAAAAAGCGCGAAGTTTTTCACTCCCGGTCATGAAGAACTTGAGCTTGCTTTAGCGCGTATGTATCGTTATACGGGCAAACGCAAATACCTCGACCTGTCCGCGCACTTTATAAACGTCCGCGGAACCGTAGAGGAAAAGCTCAAAGGCCCGTACAATCAGTCGCACGTACCGGTTAGAGAACAGCGTGAAGCGGTAGGTCACGCCGTTCGCGCAGTATATCTCTACACGGGTATGGCCGCCCTGGCCAAAGAAACCGGAGACGAAGAGCTTCTAAAAGCGTGCCGTATTCTTTACGAAGATATGACGACGAAAAAAATGTACGTTACCGGAGGACTTGGTTCGACCAATATAGGCGAGGCGTTTTCCATAGCGTACGATCTTCCCAACGACCGCGCGTATAGCGAGACATGCGCAGCTATCGGGATGATGCTTTTTTCGAACGCCATGCTTTCAATAGAAAACCGAGCCGATTACGCGGACTCCATTGAGCGCGCGATTTACAACGGAGTTTTGTCCGGACTTTCCTACGATGGAAAACGTTTTTTCTACGAAAATCCGTTAGAAATCAGCTTGACGGACAGGAGCGTCAACACCGACACGCGTTATCCGGCGGCGCAGCGTCCTACTCACTTCGGATGTTCGTGCTGTCCTCCCAACATGAACCGCATTCTCGCGTCTATCGGGGCGTACATATACGGGCTTGAAGAAGACGCGCTGTATGTCAATCAATTTATCGCGTCAGAGCTGTCCGACGGAAATATTTCCTGCGTTATGACGACGGACTATCCCCGCGGAAACACGATATCGATAAAAGCGAACGGCGTAAACAAAATTGCGATTCGCATACCCGGATGGGCGAAGTCTTTTACGCTTAACAAAACGTACGTTATGGAAAGCGGATACGCGATAGTTGAAAACGACGGGGGATCCGTAACGCTGACGCTCGACATGACGCCGGAGGCTCTATACGCCGACTGTAGAGTCGCCAAAGACGTAGGAAAGCTTTGCATACGTCGCGGACCGATCGTATACTGCGCCGAAGGAGTAGACAACGAGTTCGAGCTTCATTCCTATTCCATTCCCCAAAATTTTTCCGCGGAAGTTATCGGCGACGGACAGTTTGGTCTGCCGGAACTAAGCGTTGTTTGCGAGAGGCTCCTACCGTACGACGGAGCGCTGTACTCCGCGGAGCCGCCCAAGAGAGTACCGGCGACGCTCCGCATGATACCGTACAACTCATTTGCAAACAGAGGGCTTACAGATATGGCCGTATGGATACATGCCAGCCGCTAACTGAAGCTTTACGCCTCGATTTTTGTCGGGGCGTAATTTTTTATGCCGACGAGGCTTGCATAATTCTTTCACAAGCTTTTTTCTGAAAAAAAGCTTTACCAAAAAAGCTGTTGCGGCGGCATAAGTATCTCGCGGGATTTTGTATACTTTAGCTTTAAATGAAGCGTCCTTCAATCCCGCTTTGGTTTCTCTTGAAACGAAGCTTTCCTACAGATATGCTTACGCTTCTCAAATTGAAGTGCTTGCGCCGCTCTACGCCGGATTCTCTTGTTCTTGCCGTGCAAAACAGACGCGAGTTGTTATGCGGCTCATATGCAGGATGTCTCAGCAATGCGCAAGCATCGACGTTAAATTTATGACCCACATTTAACAACGTCGCGTTTTAAACGCAAACATGCGCGGTTGCTGTTAAAACTAACTCGCCGCTTTTGGAACCCCGCACGGCCCCCGCTAAACTTCACAAGCTGAGCGAACTCATTATTTTGGCCGCTTATAATATAGCTGTCGAAGCATACTTCATTTCAAGAAACAAACGAAAGCTGCTTGCCCGCAAGCTGCGGCAACTTTTTGCGAAGCGAACTACTCTAAGTTTTCTTTGTCCTTTCAGGCCAACGGCATGAAAGGGTTCGTTCTTTCTAAAAAGAAAGCATATATTAACTTGTTATTTTTTTGAAATAAAGTATAAATGCCCCACAAGCTTTTTATACCAAGACAAGTATTTCCACACTGTCGCTTGCGCCCCTTCCCTTGCAATTTTTTTAAAAATGTGATATACTCATTTATTATAATTTAATTTGAGTAAAACGCAACAAGGAGGAGCGACGTGGCGAATGGTATTTTTTATAAACTCACGTCCAGCTATACTTTTCTTACAAAAACCGAACGCAGAATAGCGGATCTACTCCTTAAAGATCCCAAAACCTTCATAACGTACTCTATGGCCGAACTTTCGTGTAAAGCAAACGTATCCCAAGGAAGCGTGACTAACTTTGCAAAAAAATTCTGCGGCTGCGGATATTCTGAAATGAAACTTCGCGTAGCCGCCGAATCTGCCGAAAATAACGACGCTTTTTCAACGATCGACGTTTCTCTCGGAGTAAAGGGAGCTATGGAGACAAAAATGCGGGATATCGCCGCATCTTTTAGAAACACCGTAGAAATGAACGACGAAAAAAGCCTCGGTAAAGCGGCAGAACTTATTATGAAGGCTAAAAGAATAGAAATATACGGCGTATTTTATTCTGGACTTGCCGCGGAGGACTTGCAAAGTCAGCTTATACAGTTAGGAGTACCGGCAAGTTATATTAGCGATATGCTGCTGTGCGCCGTTTCAGCCTCTCTTATGAAGAAGGACGGGCTTGTGATAGCTATTTCAGCGTCCGGAACGACGAAGGAAACGCTTGACGCTGTGGAAAACGCCTATAAAAACGGCGTTCCGATTATAGGGATTACGTCGAACGCAGAATCAAAGCTCGCCTCTTTGTCCGACGCAGTATTGCTCGCGGCGCCCGGGGGCGGAAGTCTAAGCGAAATAAACAACGAAATCCGTATGGCGGAACTATTCGTCATCGACGCTCTGTGCGCGTACCTGAGAGGTATGGTCGACGGCGACGGAGAACGATATTTCTACAGACTGAACGAAATTACGAATTCTCATAGCGTAGACGGAGAATAAATAGTGAGAAAATCATGTGAATTTGAAAAAACGCAGAGCTTTGAGAAAAGGAAAGCCTTAGTTATCGGAACCTTTTGCGCCGTATCTTATCTGGCCGTTTATTTTTCAAGAAATATATTGGGAATAGTTTCGCCGGTAATGATAGACGGTAAAATAGCTACCGCGGCTCAGATCGGAGGATTTTCTTCTCTTCATTTTATAGCGTACGCGGGAGGACAACTCGTAAACGGCGTTCTCGGAGATCGTATAAAACCTAAATATATGATAAGCTCCGGTCTGTTTTTGGGCGGAGTTTGCTGCGCGATTTTTCCGCTCTGTTTTGATCGCGTATGGATCGCAAGCCTTGTTTACGCTCTGATGGGATTTGTTCTTTCTATGATATACGCGCCGACTGTAAAACTTATATCGGAAAACACGCTCCCGACTTACGCCGTATACTGCTGTATTGCGTTACAGTTCGCGTCTAATTTTGCGGCTCCCGCCGTAGGAATTCTCGCGGCTCTTCTTCGATGGAACGAGCTTTTTATTATCGGCGGAGCGCTTCTTGCGTCGTGCGGCGCGGTTATGTTTCTTTTTCTCGTACATCTGGAAAGACGGGAATATATACGGTATATAGCTCGCGCCGTCAGAACGAAAAAAAAGGCCGGAAGCGCCGCGATTCTAATAAAAAATGGAATAATAAAGTTTTCAGTTATCGCTGCCGTAACGGGAACAATACGGACGACCCTTGTCTTTTGGCTCCCCACCTATATATCTCAGAGACTGTCTTTTTCTCCGTCGACTTCCGCTTTAATCTACACAGCCGCTGGAATAGTAATATCTTTAAACGCGTTCGCGTCTACTTTTTTATACAGATTTTTAAAAAAGCGCATGCGGCCTACTCTTATGATTTGCTTTTTAACGTCGGCCGCCTCTCTGCTTGCGGCGAATTTTATTCAAAGCCCCATTCCAAACCTTTTTTTTATGATTTCGGCAATATTTGCGTCAAACTGCGCCGATTCTATTATGTGGAACGTCTATTGCCCCGGACTGCGCGACACGGGGCTGGTATCCACAGCCACGGGATACTTGGATTTTGTAAGCTACATGGCCGCGTCCGTCGCTTCCCCGGCGTTTTCTAAAATTGTGGAGTCCTTCGGTTGGAACGCCGTAATAATAATATGTTTCATTTTAATATGCGTAGGAGGCGTCGCGTCGTTTCCAGAAAAGAAAAGCTAACTCACATAAAAATAAAAATTCTAAGCGCGTTTCTTAAGGTTAAATCCTTGCGAAACGCGCTTAATTTCAATTCATTTTATTTTATATATGCTTGATTCTTCATCAAGCTGATAAACATTCTCGAAGCATAGTCTATACGCCCTTTATTCCATTCCCCGTAGATCTGGAATAAAAACAAAAAATAAAACGGATTTTTTTATTTTTATATTGATAAATACGTAAAAATATTGTATTATTTATACAAATATATAGCCCGTTCAACAAATATAATACCTCTAAAGCGCAAACGTTCATGCACGTTTCGACAGTTGAAGTCTATAGTTTATAAGCGCATGAGCGACGACGCCTCCGCTTTTGCTCGCGCGCCTTTTTTGATTTTTAAATTTATTGGACGTACGGATAATATTTTAAAATTGAATACGTTAGACTTTAAACTCCGTTAATTTTGAAATGCGAAAGGAAAATGTTATGCAGGACAAAGAAAAGAGCCCTAAGCCTAAGTATAACATGAGGCAAAACTCCGCGTATATGATTTCCCTTGCTTGGCGCGTAAAAGAGAAAAAAGTTTTAGTTTTATCCCTTTTATCCGCCGCGCTTTCCGTAGCGATCAATTTGATAAACCTATACGTCGCGCCGTCTATTCTATCGGCTGTAGAAAATAAGGTTCCTATATCTGAGCTGATAATTATTATTTTATGTTTTACAGCCGCGCTTATAATATGCGTCGCGGCGGCGGCGTACGTAGGAGCGAACACGCTTTTCGGAAGAATACAGGTAAGGCTGTCTATAATCGCGTTGCTTAATAAAAAGGCCTCGACTACTTCGTATCCAAACGTCGGAGATGAAAAGTTCGGAAAGTTATGCGCTAAAGCCGGCGAAGCGACTTGTTCCAACAGTCAGGCTACCGAGGCCGTGTGGACTACGCTTACAAATTTAACTCAAAACGCGCTTGGATTTATAATTTACCTGACGCTGCTCTCCTCGCTCGATCCGCGAATGCTGCTCGTAATCGTCGCCACTACGCTCGTCGGTTATTTTATTAGCAAGCGTTTAAACGAATACGAATATCGTCGCCGCGAAGAGGTAGCGGAATACGAAACCCAAATGCAGTATATAGACTCCGCCGCGGAAAATTACGAAGCCGCCAAAGATATTCGAATATTTAATATAAAGCCGTGGCTTGAAGAACTCGGCGATAAGGCGATCAAATCTTACGCCGCGTTTCACCGAAGGGCAAACGGAGTTTACGTTTGGGGCCGCGTTTCAGACCTCGTTCTCGCGTTTTTGCGAAACGGAATCGCGTATGCCTATCTGCTTAATTTAGCGCTGAAAAACGGGCTTGGCGCTTCGGAATTTCTTCTATATTTTTCGGCGGTCGGAGGCTTTACCTCTTGGGTTTCGGGAATACTTGGAGATTTATCGACGCTGCATAGGCAAAGCCTGGATATTTCTACCGTAAGAGAGTATATCGAATATCCGGAGCCGTTTAAATTTGAAGACGGCGACGCCTTCGAGCCGGACAATACCGCGGAGTATGAAATTAAGCTTGTAAACGTATCGTTCCGATATCCCGAAAGCGAGAAATGCGTCCTTGAAAATATCAATCTTACTCTTCATCCAGGTGAAAAGCTGGCCGTAGTGGGACTTAACGGAGCCGGTAAAACAACTCTGGTCAAATTAATATGCGGGTTTTACGATCCCACCGAGGGGCAGGTACTTCTCAACGGGAAAAATATAAAAGAATATAACCGACGGGATTATTACAAAATGTTTTCCGCCGTTTTTCAGGATGTCTCCTTGCTCGCCGCTACAATCGCCGCCAACGTAGCTCAAACAGAGGACGGGGCAGATATGGAAAAAGTTAAAAAATGCGTCGCTCAGGCGGGACTGCTTGATAAAGTCGAGTCTTTGCCGGAAGGCTTTGAGACCAATTTAAATAGAACCGTTTATGAAGACGCCGTCATGTTGTCAGGAGGCGAGACGCAGCGCCTTATGCTGGCGAGGGCGTTATACAAGGACGCTCCAATTATCGTATTGGACGAACCCACGGCCGCCCTCGATCCGATCGCGGAGGCCGAACTATATGAGAAATACAATGAAATGACTTCTGGAAAATCTTCAGTTTACATATCTCACCGCCTCGCTTCCACCAGATTCTGCGACAGAATAATTTTCATCGAGGAAAGCCGCATAACCGAAGAAGGCTCCCATGAAGACTTGCTCGCCTCCGGAGGAAGATACGCCGAGCTATTTAACGTTCAAAGTAAATATTACAGAGAGGAGTCGTGCAAATGAAAAGAACGAGCGGGAAAAAACGCCTCTCATGGAAGGAAGCGTATAAAATCAATTCCAAAGCGTTTCGTTTGCTTTGGAATCGTTATCCGCAAATGTTTTTATCGCGTATTCTCTGCGTTATTTGGGACGCGCTTACTCCGTACGCGGGCATTTATATGTCGGCGCTGATCATCGAGGAGCTTTCTTCAGGCAGAAATCCAGAAATTCTTACGAGGCTGGTTTTAATTACCTTAATTTCAGCGGCCGTCATATCGCTGGTATCGGCTTTTCTTATTAAGTGGAGAGACGAGAAATGCGCCGGAATGTATTTTAAGGTAAATCAAATTTTTACAAAGAAGTTGCTCGATATGGACTTTGCGAGCATTGACGACGTCAAAACGCATGAAAAGCTTTCGACGATTAAACAAAATCAAAACGGAGGCGGATGGGGACTTTACAGGGTTATTGGAAATTACGAGTCTATCATTTCTTCCGTTTTTACCTTGATTGGAGGATGCTCTCTGACGGTTACCCTCTTTATTCGGCAGGTCCCCGAAAGCGCGGGCGCCTTAACGTCTCTAAACAATCCTTTATTTATTTTTGCGGCCGTCCTTGCGATGTTCGTTATAGCGTATGTTTCTCCGGCGTTGTCAAATAAAGCGGGAAGCTATTACGCCGACCGAGCGGGCTCGCACAATTTAGGAAACCGCTTATTCGGCTTTTACGGTTGGCTCGGTTACCGTAAGGACTTGGCGACGGACGTGCGGATTTATCGGCAGGACTCCTTTTGCGCCAAATTTCTAAATACTAAAACGGGCGTGTTCGGATCAAATGGTATTTTCGCCAAATACGCGAGGGGACCTATCGGAGCGTACGGCGCGGCGGCGGCCTCCGTATCGGTAATTTTTACAGGCCTTGTTTACGTCTTTGTCTGCCTTAAGGCTTGGGCGGGAGCGTTTGGCGTCGGTTTGATTACGCAGTACGCAGCGTCTATAACGAAATTATCCGGCGGAGTGTCTTCTCTGATCGGAACGGCCGGAGACATGAAAAACAACGCGGCTTTTCTGAAGCTCGTATTTGAATTTCTTGAAATTCCAAATACAATGCGAAAAGGCTGCCTACGCGTAGGCGGCCGAGCGTGCGGCGACGGAGCCGGAGGCTATGAAATAGAATTCAAAGACGTATCCTTCAAATATCCGGGAAACGACGAATACTCGCTAAAAAATGTTAATATGAAATTCAGGGTCGGAGAGAAGCTTGCCGTCGTTGGTCAGAACGGCAGCGGTAAAACTACCTTTATCAAGCTGTTATGCCGTCTTTACGACCCTACGGAGGGAGCGATACTGCTTAACGGAACGGATATCAGAGAGTACGATTATTTGGAATACGTTAAGCTTTTTTCCGTAGTGTTTCAGGACTTCAAGCTGTTTGCTTTTACTCTCGGGCAGAACGTAGGCGCGAGGGTGGCGTACGATAAAGCGGCGGCTGAAAATTGCTTGAGAAAAGCCGGATTCGGCGAGCGCCTTGATAAAATGGAGGATGGAACGGAAACGTATCTGTACAAGGATTTCAGCAAAAAGGGAGTAGACGTTTCGGGCGGCGAAGCCCAAAAAATAGCCCTCGCCCGAACCCTTTATAAAGCGGCTCCTTTTATTGTTCTTGACGAACCGACGGCGGCCCTTGATCCTATCGCGGAGGCTGAAATTTACGAAGACTTCAACGATATTGCAGGCAACAGAACCGCCGTATATATCAACCACAGACTTTCATCCTGCCGATTCTGCGACGATATCGCAGTGTTTCATAAGGGCAGGCTTGTGCAGAGAGGCAGTCACGAAAAGCTATCGGCGGACGCAAACGGGAAATATTATGAGCTTTGGAACGCGCAGGCGCAGTATTATAACTCGTGAGTCTTAGGTTTTAGCAATTTCAGACTGAATAGAAAGAGAACTTGCGGGATCTATATTGTCTGTATCAAACCTACTTTTGAATTCAAAAATCCCTATAAAACCCGTAAAAAAATGCGGAAATTATAGCTGAAAACTATTTTTACGTCATATTAATTTCAAGCGCACGATCGCTTAGAAAGGCGGATTTATTCATATGAAGACTAAACTAGGCTCTTCTGAAAGAATAGTAAGGAAGACGGTCAGAAAATCACTGCCTAACTTTTGGCTGTACGCCGCCTTTTCAGGAATTCTATCTTTCGTTATACAAGTAATCGGTCTCGTTCCAACTATTCTTATGCAGCGAATAATCGACTTTTTTATACCGAACAAAGAATTAAACATGATAATTTTGTACATAGCCCTATTCTGCTGTATTCCTTTAACGGCAACCTTACTTTCCGCAATTTACAACTACCGAACGGCTATTATTTGCAGAAAAATGGGTCTGAAATTAGCGATGAAGGGATTTGAAAATTTGATATATCAGCCGGTATCTTATTTCGATAAAGAAAACTCCGCGGAGCTTGCGACATACTGCCGCGGCGAGTCCATGAAGTACGTCGTATTTTGGATGATCGATATACCTCGGCTCGCTGCGACGGGAGTCTGCGGAATAGTTGTTTTCACGTACCTCCTCAAGCTTAATATCGGAATGTCGCTGTTTCTTCTCCTGTACATACCGATAGCCTTTTTCCCCGGCAACTTCTTTGCTGATAAGGTAAAGGAGCTGTCTAAAAGCATCGTGGAAAACAATGCGAAAATGGCTCGGATTATTAACGACGCTTTCCGCGGAATCAAAACGGTCAAGGCTATGGTTTTGGAGAAACTGCAAATTCAGAAATTAAAAGAAGTTAACGAAAAAAGCGTGTCAATATGGAGCCGCGTCGCCTTGTACGACAACATGTCGGGAATATGGGTCGATAATTTTTCGGACGCTTTATTTACGGGCGTTACATTCGGCATTACCGCTTACCTCATTGTTATAGGGAAAACGACGCTTGGCAGCCTTGTGGTTATTCTTAACTATACGGGACGTTTTCTGGGAATACTCAAGCAGTTCATGCATACGAATTACGGCTTTAAATCACAGCTCGGCGAATACGATAAGCTATTTAAAATATTGACTATGCCGTCGTATGCGGACGCGGGAGCCCGCCCTTTTCGCTTTGACGACAAAATATGCTTTTCCGGCGTTACATTCGCTTATACGGAGGAGAGAGGAAATATTCTGAAATCTCTCGATCTCGTCATAAGGAAGCATGAATGGTTGGGAATCGTAGGGGCCAGCGGCTCCGGTAAAACGACGATATTTGATTTGCTTCTCCGCTTTTATTTTCCTCAGTCGGGAATCGTGACCGTAGACGGCGTTGATTTGCAGGAAATATCAACCGAAATATTAAGAACAAAAATCGCGAAGGTTTCGCAGGATACGTTTCTGTTTCCCGGAACAATCAGGGAAAATTTACTTTTGGCAAATCCCGGCGCCGCTGATATGGAGCTTGAGGCTGTTTTGAAAAAGGCGGCCCTTGAAAAATTTGTTTCAACCCTTCCCGACGGTTTGGATACCGATATTGGCGAGGACGGGTTTTTGATATCGGGAGGCGAGCGACAGAGATTGGGGCTGGCGCAGGGACTCCTCAGGAATTGCGAGGTTATTTTGCTTGATGAAGTAACCGCCAATATAGACCGAAATTCTGAAAAAGAGATTAAAGACGTGCTGAAACGCCTGAAAGAAGAAAAAAATCTAACGATTATAACTATATCGCATCGGATCGACTTTCTTGAATATGCGGACCGTATCGTTATACTCGAAAACGGGCGGATAAAGGAAGAGACAACCTATGAGAAGTACTCGTCGAAATAAGGACGAATTTAAAAAATTTTATTTAAGCCGCGTCGCGACATTTGGTATACGTCGCGGCTATGCGTCCACATAATATTGCGCCTGCATATTCCACATATCGGAATACAAGCCGTCTTGCTCCATTAACTCTCCATGACTGCCATACTGCGCGATCTTTCCTTTATCTAATACCGCGATCTTATCGCAGAAACGACAACTTGACAGCCTATGCGAAATGTATATGGCCGTTTTGTCCTTGGTTATACTGTGAAACTTTTCGTATATTTCGGCTTCTGCAAGAGGATCAAGAGCCGAAGCAGGCTCGTCTAAAATTATAATCGGAGCGTCTTTGTATAATGTTCTCGCCATCGCAAGCTTCTGCCCCTCGCCGCCTGAAAATTCAATTCCCCGACTGTCAAATTCCTTGCTTATGTTCGTGTCAATTCCGTTCTGCAATCCGTCTATTTTCTTTTCAAGTCCGCTTCTCCGCAGACAGTCGAATATCTTGTCATCGTCCGAGCTTTCATTAAAAGACACGTTTTCTCTGACTGAAAAACTGAACAGCTTAAAATCCTGAAAAACCGCGCCGACGAGCCCTATATATTCTTCATATGAATAACTTTGAATATCGACTCCTCCCAGTAATATCTCGCCTTCCGTAGGTTCATATAACCGGCAAATAAGCTTTATTAAAGTAGTTTTTCCGGCTCCGTTCACACCGACGATAGAAATAGATTCTCCTTTTTTCAAAGTCAGCGATATATTTTTCAAAATATATCTGTCCGTATTCGGATACTTGAAAGATACGTTGTTAAACTGCAAAACAATATTGTCTTTGTCAATTGCAGATATCGGCTGACCGTCGGCTTTTCTCGATTTTTCCGCTATCTCAATGCAGTATCTGAAATCCTTTACAAATAACCCAGTTTCCATAAAGGACGAAATCGCCCATACTATGGAACTAACGTTGTCGGAAAAGGTATTTACAGAGGTAACATACATTGAAAAATCTCCTATAGACATTCCCTTGAACACTACTCTATACGCCAAGATAAAGTAAACCGCGCATTCCTGCAATATGCTTATTATTGAGGGCAATATGTCGTTTCGCCGAAATTCAGTATTTGTATGAGTCATTATTTTTAAATAACCTTCCCTAGTATCATCTAGTTTGTTATAAATCCAATTCTGAAGATTATTTATCCTGACTTCTTTTCCAAATTCTATTGTCTTCATAATGCGAAAACAGTAGTTTGACTTACGCATATTGGAAGCGAGTATGGGCCGCCACTTTTCCCACAAATTCCTGTTCTTCCGGTCGGCAATAAGGCGAAACGATACTACTAAAGCAACAAAAACAAATATTACCGGCTGTATAGTTATAATGACCGCAGCCATGCCCGCTATCGTTATAAACGAGGTTATAATGCTTGACAGCTGATCTATAACCTGCGTGAAATTCGTCCCGTCCTGCGCGCGAGTGATAAAATCACGGATCTGAGGCTGCTCCGCGTCTCCGTACGGCATCTCCATAACGATTTTACCTAAACGGTTCTTTATTTTTCTCACCGTTATCTCAGTTTGATTTGTTACATAGTAATCAAGAACAGAACCGAGCAAATCTTTTATAAAAGACGTTCCTGCAAACAGAATAACGTACAAAAACAATCTTCGTACGTCTTTGCCTATCGTTATTTCGTTAAGAATCAGACGGACGAATACAATCGGTATAAAGGGAGACGCAACGTCAAGTATTATCCGAGGTATTTTTGAAAAGAAAACCGAGCGGTTTGTTTTATATGCAAACTTCATTAAAAACGCGCAGTTTGACAGAAGTCCCTGTTTTTCTTTTTTCATTGCGCAGCCTCCTCGGTATTGTAATATTCGGCTTGCTTTTCAAACATTTCAGCATACAAACCTTGTTTTTTAATAAGTCCTTCATGATTCCCGTATTCTACAATATTTCCGTTTTCAAAAACCGCTATATTGTCGCAGAAACGGGTTGAAGCCAATCTGTGAGAGATAAAGATCGAGGTCTTTCCAGACGTTATCTCGTTGAAATTTTGATATATCTCATTTTCCGCAATAGCGTCGAGGGCCGCGGTAGGCTCGTCAAGTATGACAAGACCGGCGTCTTTATAATACGCTCTGGCTATAACGAGTTTTTGTCCTTCTCCTCCGGAGAATTCGATTCCTTCCTCGTCAAAATCCTTGTAGATATTTGTGTCGAATCCGTGAGGAAGAGACCTGACCTTTGAGGTCAGACCCGCGTTTTCAACCGATCTGTTCAGCTTTTCTTTGTCAAGCGGTTGACTGAGCACAATATTATCAAGAAATGAAAAAGAAAATATCTTGAAATCCTGAAAGACAACCGCCAGCTCCTTCATATACTCTTCTCTTTTGATCGTCGATATATCAACGCCGTAATATTTTATGGAGCCTTTCGTCGGAGCATATAATCTGCAAAGCAGCTTTATAAACGTAGTCTTGCCCGCGCCGTTAAGACCAACGACCGACAGCTTTTCTCCCTTATGTATCTTGATCGAAATATTGTCAAGAACTACTTTTTCAGTATTGGGATAGATAAAACTAACGTTGTCAAATTCAAACATCGGAAGATCTTCATTTTCATCCGGCATAGAGTTGATTTCTTTTTCAGCATCACGAGACATCGCAGCCTTTATGTATTCGCGATAGTCGTCTACATATTTCGACATATATTTGAGTTCGATGCACTTTGCGACGACTTCGTTAAATGCTCCGGATAAATTATAAATCGCTCCGATATATAGATTGAATTCTCCTACAGTGATCATGTTTTTTATCGCGCCGTACGCCGCATATCCGTACGACACAAGCGCCTGAGCAAACGAGACTACGCCTGACAAAATATTAACGCAAAGCTGACGGAACAAAAATTTCTTATTGTCTCTGTTGAAGCTTGACAAAGTTTTATTAAACTTATTAGACAGTATTTCATCGGCCTTGTTTACTCTGACTTCCTTTGCATAATCAAAGTTTGTCATCGATTCAAACAGATAATCAAACTTTCTCGTATGCTTTGCAAGCGTAGGCTGATAGTTATAATCGTTTTTTGACTGTCGTTTATTCAAAAAATACTTGATAATTATTATTCCAAGGGCGACTATAAGGACGATGGGATCAAGCGTTGTAATTATATATGAAAAACCGACGAGTTTGATAATACTCGATATCAGTCCGATAAGATTAATAAAAGCAAAGTTATTAGCCCGTACCTTAGACGAGACCGTTTGCTGCATATCGCGCACTTTTTCGTCTTCAAGCTTCTCATAAGGCATTATTAAAAAATGGCGCGCATAAAACATTCCGTTCTTTACGTCGCATCTGTTAACAGACATATTTACAAATACTCTGCTTATGAGTCTGAAAGCTCGTAAAATTGTAACCGCACCTGCAAACAGTCCGATATTAAGTAAAACTGTGTTCCAGTCTCGCGCTCCCGTCAATTCATTTATAATCAATGTTGGAAATATAAGATATATAAACGGTTCTACTGAATTCAGCGTTATTTCTATAATGGCAGCCAAATATATTCTTTTGCTTATCATCCATGAATACTTAAACATGAACGCTATGTTCTTTATAAATTTCATATTTGCTCTTCTCCAATCAATTTTATGTTATGGAAAGGCCTTGAATTCAGCTGTCATTTTTGTGCATAATATTCGATTATTCCAATAAATTCGATTTATTGTTAATTAAATGATACCATCATTATTTATATTTGTCAATATTTAAATTTGCATATTTCTTTTATGCCTTAAATAAAAAATTCCGCAATATATTTGCGGGATTTTTTATTGGTAATATGTTTAAAACTCAAATATAACGTGAAAGAGACTTCGGCGTTTAGTTTCCGCTTCCCTAATATAGAATAAACGCGAGGCTCCCTCGGCCTATTTATAATACTTTCCCTGATAGCCGTCGCGTTCATACATTTCTTTATCAATCATATTTATTACTTCCGTCTTGCGTCGGCTCCATAAAGGAGCAACGAGAGCTCCTTCTTCTCCGTCGCCTGTTATACGAGCGATAACGGTCTCGGGTGGAAGCAGTTCAAGCTGATCGCAAACCGTTTTCACATATGCGTCGCGTTCCATCGGCCGATACCTGCCGTCCGCATACGCGGCTGAAAGGCGAGATCCCCGAAGAACAGTGAGAAGATGTATTTTCACTTCTTCAGGCCGTAGAAACGACACGTCTTTAATCGTGCGGATCATATCGTTATAGTTTTCCTCAGGCAGCCCGTTGATTATATGTATTCCTATTGAAATATTTCCGCTCATATCGGCGGCGCGGCGCAGCTTTTCATATCCTTTAAGAAACACGTCGAACGGATAGCCTCGGCCTATAATATCCGCGGTTTTGTCGCTGGAGCTTTGAAGCCCTAATTCAACCGTAACTGGAAGTTTATCCGCCGCCCTCAATATTTCTTCTATCGCATCGTCTCCGAGGCAATCCGCGCGGGTGGCTATGTCTAACATTACCGCTCCCGGCAAAGAGGCGGCTTCAGAATAAACGGACCTCAGTCGTTCCGGAGAAGCGTATGTTCCCGTGTTAGCCTGCAAATATGGAATGTACTTAACGGATTTCCACTTGCGTTCCGCCGTTGCCGCGGCTCTTTCGTACTGTTCACGTATAGAGTCCCCGCGAGCTCCGGAGCTTCCTCCGACGCAGAATACGCATCCTTCCGAGCCGCAGGTCCCGTCTTTGTTGGGGCAGGTAAATCCCGCGTCGAGCGGAATTCTCGCGCATTTTACGCCGAAACGTCGGCGGGTATAATAATCGTACGTCTGATACCGTTTGTTGGAGTCGGAAAACGGATACGGATTTGTTTCTCTTTGCGTTTTACGCCTTACGGGGCGAGGGCGCAAAGGACTAAAGTCCGAACGCGGGGAAGATTTATTACGGCCGATCAGGCTCTTTTTCTCGTCAGCAAGCATAAAGCGCCTCCTACTGCGGCATATATTATCATATTTATCATAGCGAACGGGCGATAGACGGCGGTCAGGTAATGATACGGCGGAAGCAGGTATGAAACAAATTTAAAGCTTTCTATATTTAGAAAGACTGGAGACAGCGCGATTTCGGCAAGCATGACTGCCGGAATAACTGCGCCGAGTCGCAGAGCTGATCCGCATATCCGCCCGAGCAGTATTGAAAAAAGCGCGCAATCGACGCAGAAAAGAAGGGCCGAGGCGGCTTCAACGGCAAAAGAAGTGAAAAGACCGCTTGCCTTTATAGCCGCTAAAGCGACGGCTCCCGTTATAACCGTAGGTATAATTACGCTCGCAAGCTGGACGTATATCTGCTTTCTTACCGGTATCCAGGCGAACGTTCCCTTATCACGGTCAATGAAAAAGTACATTACGGACGCTGCCGACGTAAGCGAAACGGCGACGGCGAGCATACCCCTGAGCGGAGAAAGCAAGTATTCTTCCGGCTCGTCCGAGGTCTCTCCTCCCGCAAATTCAATCCCCACGAGATCTCCGTAAACGTAGGAGTCTGAGTAATATCTTTCAAGCAGAGCGTCGTCTGTTTCATCAAATTTTTTATCCATAAATTTCTCGAAGATACTGAATGAAAGTCTTGGATAAAGAGCCGTATGCAGCTTTTCCGCCGCAAGCATAACGTAGACGCTGTTTTCCCTCGATATGGAACGCATTACAGGTTTCCCGTCGATAGGAAATCTCTCGAGCCTGTCGCCGAGATCGGCCGGGAAAAGCCACGCCGTATCCGCTCGGCCGGAAATAACCTCGTCGACGGCCTCTTCTTCGGAAGAGCATCGGATAAAGCGCACGACGCTTTTTTTCTCAGTTAAAGTCGTAATGACTTCATGAGAGGCCGCCTCTGAGGGATCCTCCGCAAAAACAGCGACCGAAATAATTCCGCCGTCTCCGGACGACAAAAACGTCGCGGCCGCTGTCAACAGTATAAGAATCGCTAAAACGGCAATGAATCCCGGCTTTTTGAAAAGCCGTTTACATAACATGAACAGCCAGACGAACGGTCGTCTCATAAACACATCATTCTTTCTTTTATTTTTTTGCTATCGCCGGTTATTTGCAGGCGATTTTTCAGTAAATTAGTTTGGCTTTAAGACTCGTATTGCTCGGGCCGCTATTGCGACGACGACGAATACGACCGCATATCCAATAAGCGGCGCGACTGATCCTAAAGACGGGCCCGACCCGGCAAACGCCTGCCTTACGCATGAAAACGCTGCTCCAGATGGAAGAACCGCCGCCAATTTCTGAACTGGTTCCGGGAAAAACTGCACGGGGTAAAAGCATCCGGAAATATATCCGAGAGAGGCGGCCGCGGTAAACTGAAGAAGAATACTTCCTACTATACTATCGGTAAGTTCAAACAACAAGAATTCAAAAGCGGTAAGAGCTATTACCGCAGGCGTGAGTTTTACGGCGAAAACGGCAAGCTCAGTCGAACCAAGCGATTTAATTTCCGGTAGGTCAATCCCCGTTAAAGGAATCGCAATACCGCCTAGCAATGATAGAACGATCAAAATTGTTTCGGCGAGTACGAAAAAAGATATCCAGTCGCCGATTACCGTAATAACCGTACCTTTACGTCCAAGCCTCGATTCCGTCAACCGCTCGAACGCCGCCAAGCTATCTCTCCTCGCAAAAAGAGGCGAACATGTAATACCCCACAGCATAAGAAAGAACGCGACGGCTCCGCAAAAAACATACGCGTATAATCCCAGCGCGTCGCTTCCCTCCGCAAGGTCACTGTCGATAAGGTTACCTCTTTTAAGCACGGATGAAATATAAACAATGTTAGCTTCTTCACCCACATCGTAGCTGTCGTCTCCCATTCCCAAATCGAGGCAGTATTCCTGTATCGCGGATACGCCGGTTTGAGATTCCGTTACTAATGAGGAAACAGACGAAGCGACCTCGCTCATTAAAACGGATCCAAGAGGAGCCGAGGTCTTTTTTAAGACGTACGTCAACGGAGCGTTATCGCCGGACACAATGGATTCTACAAATCCGTCCGGGATTAATATGTACGAGCTTATTTCCGACGCGTCAAGCAATTCTCGAGCTTCTTCTTCCGAGGCAATATGGATAAGATCGATTGCAAACCGCGAATCGTCTATATTTTTTATCGCGCTAAGTCCAACGCCAAGATAGCTTTCAGTAACGTCGCCTACTACTCCTACCTTGACCCGTCGTCGACTATCGTCGTTTTCCGACGTTCTCATAACGACAAGCGAAGTAAGAACGACCCCAAAGCAAAGAACAAGAGTAATCGTCATAACGGTCGGAAAGGCCTTAGCGGCGCGTTTTACGCTGAGACGCAGATACCTGAAAAAGTATATCATATGAGATTTTTCACAAGCCTTTCTACGTTTCCGTCGTATTCAAACGGAATCAGCACGCCGCTTTTCAGAATGTATATCTTATCGCACAAGTCAAGTTCTCTTACGTCGTGCGTCGCGATAACTACAGTTCCTCCCGACGCCTTGAAATCTTTAAGATACTCCGATATATCTTCCTTACAGATCAGATCCAGCGCAGCGGTCGGTTCGTCCAGCAGAAGCAAGGACGGTTTTTGGGCCACGGCGCATCCGATAGAGAGCCTTTTCTTCATTCCGCCGGACATACGTCGGACTGCGACGTTAAGAAATTCTCCTATTCCCAACATTTTTAGCACCCCGTTGTCCAGAGATCTCAGCATATCTTCTTTTTCATACCAAAGGCTAAGGTTGTCGCGCGCGCTCAGCTCTTCCATAAGAGGAGTACCCTGCGGAACATATCCTATTTTCGACGAACGCTCTTTATAGTCGGACAAAAGGTCGATTCCATCTGAAGTAAAAGAACCGCCGTCGGGCTTTATAACGCCCGATAAAATTGAAAAAAGCGTAGATTTTCCGCATCCGTTCGCGCCTAGTATTCCGATTCCCTCTCCAGGCTCAGTTGTAAAGGTTACGCCCCGAAGGACGCTCTTACCGCGAAAACTCTTTGATATATTATTTATTTCCGTTCTGACGCTCATAACGATAAAATCTAACTTTCCGTCGTCCGCGCTGATAAAACCCTCCGATGATCGGCGCGGAGCGGCTAAATATAAAAATATTTTATAACAAAACACGCCGCGGCGCAATGCTTTTCTATCGATAAATCGATTTGACGAAACGCCCGTTTTAAACTTGTACGCCCGGGGTGAGGGGCAAAAACAAGGGTCGACGCGCCGAAAAGCGAACCGACCCCCATAAGAATAGTTTTACATCCGGCTTTAATAAGCCGTTGGCTAAAATAGCTGCGTAAGACGCAAACCGTATGCTTACATATTGATTTCGCCGAGCATATCCCGGACAACTTCCTTAGGAATTCCGAGTTCGCCGAAGATTTTTTCAATAACGCTGAAGTCGATCGTATCCGCCCACTCCTCAAGATCTTTCTCATTCATCGCGTCGTAAGCGTCGTCTGGATCGGGAAGCTCAATCTTATCAGGATCGGATTTCGAAAAGTTTATCTTAAATCCTATAAGATCCTCGTCGCCTCCTATAAGCGCAAGCTTAACGTCAGACAATTTTTCAGAGCAATCGGCCTCAAGCCGTATAGCAAGAGATGATAAAATCGAACTTGCTACAAAATTGTCAGAATTGACGACAAATTTTTCAATCAAAGATTCAGTCGGAGAAAGTGTGAACGTTCCCTTCAAATACCCGTTTTCCGCCCTCTCCGTATCAAATCCCGAAATATTGAGATCAAACATCTTTTCATCTGATACTGACAAAGCGTAGTCTCCGTTGAATTCTCCGCCGGATTTTTTTCCTTCTCCGCTAAAGAGAATGTCAGTCGTATCGTTGTCCTTCACGCCTATCTCGAACGCGCTGTCGTTTCCGTCCTCTGCTCCGCGTATAAATACGTCATAGCTTCGACCGTTTTTAGTATCGACGGAAACTTCGACTCCGGCGATAGACTCGTCTCTGGATATCCAAAGCTTTAAAGTAATATCCTGGTCTTCAAGTTCGAGTTCAAGAGTTTCTTCAAGTTCGTCGAAGTCAAAGTCTTCGAGCGCGTCGATTATTAGTTCTCTCAAACCTATCTCGCGTTGAGTCAAATCGTTTTCAACAAGGAATGATTCAACTTCATCCATGTAATCAAGAAGAGCGTCGTCTTTCCCGATTTCCTTCGCCGCTGCTTCTATAGCCCCGCGAATAGCTTTGGCGTCAAGCTTAAATTCAAGATAGGTACATTTTTCGTCGACGCTTCCAACCTCCAGCGTTTCGTTCGCGTCCTTTTCGCCGTCGCCAAGTCCTTTGAACGCGGCGGAAACGACGTTTGCAATACTTTTTTCTAAAAAGTCCGCCTTTTCAATTAGCTCTTTCATAGAGTCGGAATCTATTCTCGAAGACGGAGAAATTGAACCCGCGCCGTACAGCATCCGCTGATAATCTTCAAGGCTCAAGGATATAATCGCCGACGTCAGCTCCGGGAGCTCGCCGTACATCATATTGTTTTCTCCGTCGAAGGAAATCTTACCGGAAAGCAGCGACGCTCCGCTCTTGCAAAGAGTGAGAAGAAAAGACGAGTTTCCGTCTTTTGAAGATCCGTCGAACTTGACGGACAGATCTTTTATCATTGAAAGAATCTGAGCGTTCTCGCCCTGCGGAAGCATTTTTAAAACGCTGTCTCCAATAATAAACGATAATTCTCCCTCCATACGATAGTCCGCCATCGTCTTTTTGCCGGACGAGACGCCGTCGAAGAAAGATCCAACATTGTTTCCTACTACCTCTCCCGCATAAGAATCCGCGGGGTAAAAAACACGTTTAAACATAGCCGCAATACTGCCGGAAAATATGATCGCGGCCGCGACGACTGCGGCTATAACGGCGGTTATTGTAATCCCTTTGGGAGTGCGCCATTTTTTCAAAAATGATTTTTTTGGAACCGAGTTCGGTTCCTCTTGAAAAGCTGCGTTTTGCGCTCCGTCGGCAGCCGTTTTAGATGTTTCGTTTGCAACGGGGGTGTTTTCTGAAAAATCGCCGTCTCTTTGAAGCGGTCTTTCGCTTTCATTTGTTTTAGGTTCGGAAATCGAAGCTCCGCATTTGTCGCAGAACAGAGAACCGTCTTCCAAATTGTTTCCGCAATTAGGACAAAACATAAGAATACCTCCTCTCCCGTTTTATCATCGCTCGGCGTGATATACGGGCAGAAAATATATGTTTCGCCGAGGCGCAGTATCCGCGCATATAGAGTATAAACTGAAATAAAAACGTCCATGCGCCATAATGACCGTCGGCAAAATCCATCAAAATAATTATATACTGAGCCTAACCGTTCTGTCAAGAGTAATTTATATTATTAGAAAAATATTTTCATTGTTTTTTTACATACTATATAAATACTTTCTTTTTCGCAGTAATATTAAAGCTTTATTTGAAGCCTAAGAAAATAAAATTCCGCACGAATTTTTGCCGCCGCCATAGGCTTTTTTGCACAGTTTTTTTCTCGAAAAAAGAAAGAATTTATACTTTCTTTTAAGGACAAAAGAAAGTATGCAAAGAAAATCCTAGTATTGTTCGCTTCGCAAGGGATCGTCGCGGCATGACTGCAAATATGCAGACAAACCGCTTTGGTCGGCCTGTTGAAATGAAGTATGCTTCAACAGCTACTTGTGCGGTGATCAAAATGAGGCGATCGCTCAGCTTGTGGAGTTGAGCGGAAGCCGGAATGGGTTCCAGAGGCTGGACGTTAGTTTAATATAAAACTCGCATGTTGGCGTTCAAAACTCGCTTTGTTAGATGTGGAGCATAAGTTTAACGTCTATGTTGAAGCATTGCTAATGTTTCCAACGTATGCGCCGCATAACAACTCGCGCCTGCTTTGCACGGCGGGAGCAAGAAAATCCGGCGTAGAGCGGCGCAAGCGCTTCAATTTGAGAAGCGTAAGTATATCTGTAGGAAAGCTTCGTTTC
>CATKFO010000081.1 GCA_949747515.1 uncultured Eubacteriales bacterium | reverse complement strand
TGAATCAGCAACTGAGTCTTTAATGGTTGCGCATGCCTCAGTTGAAGAAAGCCGAGCCTTCACTTCTACTGCCACAAGCTCATCGTTTTTATTTGGTTCTTTTCTTTCAGTGTAAAATCTATACGCGATAACGTCTGTACCATGCTCAGATTCATTCTTTCCAGACCGATTGTATTGCTTACAACGAGGAACTTCATAGTTCAAAATAAATTCAAATTAATCAGCAAACAGAACTTCACTAATATCATTCGAACGTGCAGTTGGACCAAATGGCTCTCCCTTTTGCGGAATGACGTATTGGCGCAAGTATTCCTCTACAGTTAATCTGTGCAAAGCAGAATCTTCCCTTAATTCATCATCTGGGACATAGTGTCTTCTAATATGAAGTGCCCAATCGTCAAGGATATCATCATCGATTTCGTAAGATAGTTTATAGCAATTTAATGGTTGCTGATCTTCAAAAACCACTCCATCCTCTTTAACAATCCAATTTATGTATTGAGGTTTATCCATCTGATCACCTTCTTGTTATTTTCCCGGCATGCGGTGGCATTCGTCCAAGTACTTGTGTGCAAATGAAATCAGCGTAAGTATATCAAGCGCTTTCGTTTCATCGCTCTTCCAATTAACTTTTGGAGTGTGTGCAGCTGGGTTTCTAACCAAATGAAAAATTGCCTCAAGTAGTTCCTTCAATCCTGCAAATTCACTGCGCTCACTATTCGTACTCATTGCGTTAAAAAAGATGTAAGGATCGTTCTTCGAAAATGCAACATGGAAAAGTGTTCCACCATCTGTTGTTAAGCCAGAAATCTGCCTGACACGTTCAGCCAATCCTTTTGCTGCTTCAAACACGGCATCATAGTAGTCTGCTCTTAAATAATCCTTGATACAGTATTTCTGCACTTCAGTATGTATAGCACGGTCGTACAGTGCTTTTTTTAGATGATTTACCCACTGGTCAACTTCAGCAAGCGTTTGAGCCTGAGAAACTTCAACCAATTTACCGCTTGAGTTAACTGACAAACCTGCAAAAAGGAGAACTTTATTTGTCTCTTTTATCGATACTTGTATATATGGCAGGATTCAAAGCAGCCTGTACGAATGAAAAAACCTTACTAAACGAATGACTCTCGTTTAGTTCAGTTGCAAGGCAGTTATAAAGCCACTCCCTTTTGTTGAGGCCAATTGTATATCCCCACTGGTTACGAGAGGAACCATCATCAACAGTATTAAACGCACATTGTCCTAATAGCGTTGTCAGCTCATCCTTAGTCAAGCCTTTAGAAGTATGGGCCATAACACCACATAGCACTTTTAATTGTTGCTGGTTCAAAAACTTGTTTATTTGATTCATATAATCACCTCAATTGAGTAATCCTTAAGAACCACCAATTCTAGTCTAAGTACACCCACACATTGGTTAAATTGTTGGGATTATTTATGCAATAAAAATGAATAAATATCCCGATTTTTCCCCTTTCAAACTTTTGCAAAAGTTTGGCCCAAAAACACCCTTTTTCCCCATTTTTGTCCCAAAAACGCCCAAAAAGCTGTTTTGAAAATTTGGCGTCAAAAACCCGCGAAACCCCAGCAATACTGCGCTTTTGCGGGCTTTTCTCCGTCCAGAATTTTTACTCACCCAATATACATTGCATCGCCAAAGCTAAAGAATCTGTAATTCATATCTACCGCTTCTTTATATGAGTCAAGCATAAGTTCCCGGTCTGAGAAAGCCGAAACAAGCATGAGCAGAGTGCTTTCAGGAAGATGAAAGTTGGTAATCAGCGCGTCCGTAGCTTTAAATTTGTAACCGGGGTAAATAAAGATTCCAGTGTCTCCGGAATATGGAAGTATGGTTCCGTCGTCTGATGACACGCTTTCAAGCGTACGGCAGGACGTTGTGCCTACGGCGATAGTTCGTCCTCCCGCTTTTCGTCTTTCGTTAACGAGCGCCGCGGTCTCCGGATCGACGCTTATATACTCCGCGTGCATTTCATGGTCTGCGATTCGCTTCTCCTTTACCGGACGAAACGTGCCGAGTCCCACGTGAAGCAAAACGCGCGCGATCGCGCAGCCCTTTTTTTCAATTCGGCTCAGAAGTTCTTCAGTAAAGTGAAGTCCCGCAGTAGGAGCAGCGGCCGCGCCCTCAGTACGCGAGTAAACCGTCTGATATCGTTCGGGGTCTTCAAGCCGTTCCGTTATATATGTGGGAAGCGGCATCGAACCAAGCTCGTGAAGCGCGTCGTAGACCGACGAAAAATCGTCGGTCGCTTCGAATCTTACTTCTCGGCATCCGCCGTCTCGAATTCCTTCTACAAAAGCGAGAAGCTTTCCGTCTCCGAATTCGATTACGTCTCCTGGTTTAGCTCTTTTTCCTGGTCCTGCGAGAGCCTCCCAACGGTCGTTTTCCGTCTGCTTGAGCAAAAGCAGTTCTACTGGCGCGACGCTTTCCGTAGGTACGGCGCGTCCGAGCGATTTGTCGTACCTTAGCGAACGTCTTCCGATTATCCTTGCGGGTATAACTCTGGTCTCGTTTATAACAAGCGTGTCTTCCGGATTTATATAGTCGATTATATCGCTGAATATTTTGTGCTCTCTCGCGCGCGACGCGCGGTCGATTATCATTAGCTTCGACGAGTCGCGCGGATATACGGGAGTTTGAGCGATGCGATCTTTGGGAAGGTCGTAGTAAAAATCTGAAAGAGTAAGATCTGTTTTGGGAAGAATATTTTTAATCATGCCGTGCCTTTCGGATAAAAATTCAAATTAGCTGTTGACAAGTACGCGACTATATGCTAATATACAATATAAGTAGCAAGTTGTTGCCTACAAAAATATAATGATAGAGGAGCGTCTCCGATGAGTAACCGTTCGCGAGGCTGCCGCTGAGCCGACAGAGCGATGGGGAAGGGCGAGAGACGCCGAAGTTCGACCGTATTTTTGCGGACGGTCGATACTGGGACGCATATGCGAAAGCGTGCGTACTGTCACCGCATGGCGGTGGAGGGCTATCTGTGTATTTGCTCGTACAAGCCTACGACCTATTATATTACACAGAGAGCCGGTTTTCAACCGGTTTTTGCTTTTTATCGGCGAATTTTGCAACAAATGCTCATAAAAGTAGTTATTCCCGTTATATAAGCGGGATCACGGAGGTTGTAATGAGTACGTTTAAGAAAAAAATAGTGTTCGAGGGAGCGGCTACGGCGTTGATCACTCCCATGAAAAACGGAACTGTGGATTACGATGCGTTCGGACGTCTGATCGACGCGCAGATATCCGGCGGAATAGACGGACTTGTCGTTTGCGGAACTACCGGAGAAGCGGCGACGCTGACTGACGAAGAGCACCGCGAATGCATCAGGTATTGCGTAGAAAGAGCGGGGGGAAGGGTTCCGGTTATCGCGGGAACAGGCTCCAACGATACGGAATATGCAAACGAGCTGTCAAGATATGCTTGCGACGTGGGGGCGGACGCTCTTTTGCTTGTTACCCCATACTATAATAAAACCTCGGAAAGGGGAATGATAAAGCATTTTCTGTCGACCGCTAACGTCTCTACCGTGCCTGTAATATTATATAACGTTCCGTCGCGCACAGGAGTAAATATATCGATGGCCGCTTATAAAGAGCTGGCTAAGCACGAGCGGATTTCGGCTGTAAAGGAAGCTTCCGGAAACCTCAGCCAAGTAGCGGAAATTGCGGCGGAGTTGTCCGATAGTCTCGCTATTTACAGCGGTAACGACGATCAAATAGTTCCGGTAATGTCTTTGGGAGGCAAGGGAGTTATTTCAGTTCTGTCTAACATAATGCCTAAAGAAACTCACGATATATGCGCTCTTTTCGCGGGCGGGGAAGTGGCCGCGTCTCGCGAGCTTCAGCTCAGACTTCTTAATCTTATTAAAAGTCTGTTTATCGAGGTGAATCCTATACCGATAAAGGCAGCTTGCGCGCTTATGGGATATTGCTCTCAGGAGATACGTCTTCCTCTCTGCGAACCCGGCGAGGCGAGTCTTGAAAAGCTCAAGGCGGCTATGACGGAAGCGGGTCTTAAGTTTTAAAATATATGAATTAGCGTAATACTTAGCGTAATACGACGACGCCCGAGACGCTGGAGACCGGCTCTCGGGCAAGACGGATATTATCTTGAGGGGATACTGAAAATGAAGGAAATAAAAATCATTCTTTCCGGCTGCCGCGGGCGGCTTGGATCTTACGTCGCTTCTTTGGCGGAGGAAAGAGGATGCCGTATAGTGTGCGGAGTCGACAAGGCTGCCGCAAACGGAGTTCTTCCGTTCTCCGTATACGAAGGCTTTGAAGAAATACCGGAAGAAGTAAAAGCCGACGTTATGGTGGACTGTTCCCATCATAGCTTAACTGGAGACTTGCTTCGCTTCGTCGAGGGACGAAGGATGCCGGCGGTCGTATGTACTACCGGGCAGACCTCCGACGAGGAAGACGCTATAAGGAACGCGTCCCGAAATATTCCCATACTGCGTTCGCGCAACATGTCTCTCGGTATAAATCTTCTTATGGAGCTGGTTAAGAAAACCGCCGTCGCGCTGGGAGAGGATTTTGATATTGAGATTGTGGAGGCTCATCATAAGAAAAAGTTGGACGCGCCCAGCGGAACGGCTCTTATGCTGGCGGACTCCGTACGCGAAACCCCCGGACGCGAGGATTCGGAATACATATACGATAGGCACGACGTTCGCAGACAGCGCGGTAAGAATGAAATCGGAATTCACAGCGTTCGCGGAGGCACGATCGTAGGCGAACACAGCGTTATTTTTGCCGGTGAAGACGAAGTGATTACGATTTCACACAGCGCTGGAAGCCGTCGTCTTTTCGCGGCCGGAGCGCTTAGCGCCGCGAGATATCTTGCGGATAAACCCTCCGGGCTTTACACAATGGGAAACGTTGTAAGCGACGCGCTTTAAAATTAGAACGTCGATACTATTTGAACGGGCCCGCTTTTATAAACATAAGCTTTCCGCATAAGATTTTTCGTGGAGCGGCGAGCCATGCGACTTGTGAATTGCGAGAGGAATGATTTTTTGAAGATAATCGATTTCCATACCCATCCGTTTATATGTTCAAAATACAGTTACTGTAAATACGACATAAATGAAACCGCCGAGATGATTCCTGAAGAACTTAGAGCTATCGGAATTACTCGTATATGCGGATCTGTGGCGTATGAAAAGCCTGACGGAGAAGATACGTTCGATTTTATAAAAATCCTTAACACTCAGGCTTTGGAAATAAGAGACCGCGTCGGAGATTTTTATATTCCCGGCATACATATCCATCCAGATTACGTAAAAGAGTCTGTCGAGGAGATCGGTAAATATTCGTCCGCCGGAGTGAAGCTGATAGGCGAGCTTGTTCCATATCTGCACGATTGGCAGGACAAACGTAACTCGTCGGCGTTTTATGAAATACTGGAGGAAGCGGCGGCGCGAGACATGATAGTGAGCATACATAATACCGACGCGGACGTTATGGATAAGCTGGCGGAGGATAACCCAAACGTAACGTTCGTCATAGCTCATCCTGGAGAGCCGTCTGAAGTAAAGCGGCATATCGGCCGCATGAAGAAAAATGAACGGGTATATTTGGATCTCTCCGGAGCTGGATTCGAGAGATACGGCATGCTTAAGTATGCCGTGGACGCCGTTGGAGCCGAAAGAATACTGTTCGGCTCGGATTACCCGATATGCAATCCCGCTATGTATGTGGCTGCGGTGGAGTTTGAAAAAATTACCGATGCTCAGCGCGAGCTAATATACTATAAAAATGCGGAAAGACTGTTAGGATTGTGACGTCTAAAATATGGATGTAAAGCGGATCGGCTTGTTTAGCTGATCCGCTTTTTTGTACCAAGGCGTATCTTTATATAAAAAAAGAGCATAAGTTATTGTTGAATTGTATGTTTGCATTGACAAAATACACAAGATATGATAGAATATATTTAATAAATAACAAAAAAACAGACAATATTGCGAAAGATTATTTATAATAATACGGAAATCAAGGAGAAAAGTAATATGAAAAGCTCGTTTTTTAAGAAGACAATGTCTGCGTGTATCTCGGTGGTTCTTCTTTATGGGTTCTCCGTTAATTCATTTGCATATGAAGCTAAAAATGTGGCTAATTACTCCGACGTTACTCAGGATCATTGGGCGTACGCTTCAGTGAAAAGAGTGACAGAAGATGGAATTATGACAGGTAAGGGAGATATTACAGGTACTTATTTTGACGAGGACGCTTTTCTTACCCCTTGCGAAATGCTTACTACCTTTTATAGGATTGCTGGTGAGTCGGAGTTCTCTGCCGTTTTGGATGGACGTGAAGTAGTAATTCATAATGAAAAACATAGAGGTAGATGGTATTCGGATGCTATGCTTTGGTCAAGCATAAATGGCTTGGCAGGTCATTATCAATATGGAGAACAGGAATGGGTTGACGGAGCTGCATATTCGCAAAATTTTGTGTCAAGAACAGATGTAGTTATGGCTATGAATATGTATGTTGAAAATGTATTGAACATTAAGCCGCAGGAGAAAGCTGATTTGAACCAGTTTGCAGATTGGCGAAATAGCTTAAAATCATCTACAACATATCTATCTAATAGGGAAGACTATCAATGGTTTGAGCATATTTATGATGACGCTATTAATTGGAGTGACTATCTTGAAAATAATAACATTGAGTATTGGTCAAAAGATGATGATAACGATTATATTCTTTGGAAAATGAAAAACGCATGGAGTTGGGCTGTAGGAAGCGGTATTATTAAAGGATATCCTGATAGAACGCTCCATTGTGAATTTTATTACTATCCCAACGAGATAGTACCACGCACACAATCTACGGGCTCGAGTGAAGCTTACAGCTGGAATTATGATCTTTTTACTCATAATGATTACATAACTCGCGCGGAATTTGCCGTAATACTCGATAGATTTATGAATTACATAGAATCGGTGAAGTAAAGAAAGATTAGAAAAAATAATATGAAAAACAGTATAATTAAAAAATGTGTATGTGTCGGTACAGCCGCTATGTTGCTTTTGACAATGCAGGCAGGAGCTATAAGCACGATTGATACCGCGTCTTCTGAGAGCGGTGACTGGGCATATTCTGCTGTAAAGAAAATGACGGATAACGGTATATTTGAGGAGAGTGTTTGGCCCTGCCAAATGTTGTCTGCCCTCTATAAATTTTCAGGTGAGTCTGGATATAAATGTACTTTCAACGATCATATAATATATCTTGATTCATCTTATGAATCGCAATGGTATACTGACGCAGTTAATTGGGCTGCTTATAACGGTATTTCACATATTTATTGGGAAGGAGGCAGTACTGAACCCGGAATCGCAGCTTCATATGTGGGATGCAGCAGATATGGAGTGACTGACGGCTACGATTCGTTGAAATATTACCGCGAAAAAGTAGAATATTCTAAAGATGAAAGTAATTATAGTTATGTAAGCAGTCTTAGGATTCCCACTCGAGATTGGGGAAGGCCTGTAACACGCAGTGACATTGTTCTGTCCCTTTACTATTATCTTACAATATACCTTGGCATAATTCCGACTGAAAGCGCTTCTCTTGATTCTTTTTCTGATTGGCCCGATATGGAAAATATACCTGCAGATCAATATTGTCAATTTCAAATGGCTGTTCCCAGTGGAGATTTGGAAAAGGCGTGGAGTTGGGCTGCAGGAAGCGGCATTATAAAAGGTTATCCTGATAACACGCTTAGAATAGGTTATATTTACAATGAAAACGAAAGACTCACCCGCGCGGAGTTTGCCGTAATTCTCGATAGGTTTATGAATTACATAGAATCGGTTAGGTAAAAAAGTATGCTGAATCATAAAGGCTTTGACTTATGGGCTGACGGATACGATAGGAGCGTTGGATTATCTGACGAATGCGGAGTATACCCGTTTGCCGGATACAGGAATATTCTGAATGAGATTTATTGCAGAATTCTGTCACGTTCTCAAAAATCTGTTTTAGATATTGGTTTTGGTACCGGAACCCTTGCAGTTAAGCTTTACGAGCAGGGACGTTATGTTTACGGACAGGACTTTTCTGAAAAAATGGTTCGATTGGCACAGAGTAAAATGCCTGAGGCCAAGCTTTATCAGGGCGATTTTTCGTTAGGTTTAGTGGATGAATTGAAGCGCAATAAATACGATGCAATTATAGCTACCTATTCGATGCACCATTTAACTGATACTCAGAAAATCAGCTTTATTGAGAAATTGATTCTCCTGTTGAATAATAGCGGAAGTATTTATATTGGAGACGTGGCGTTTAAAACTCGTATAGAACTGGAAGAATGTATGTTGCGGACGGGCGATGAGTGGGATGAAGAGGAAATATATTTTGTATTCGACGAAATAAAAAGGGCGTTTCCAAAAATGAAATTTTCTCCATTTTCATATTGTTCGGGTTTATTATACTTAGATATTTAAATCTATATCTGATAATTGTCAAATCGAAGTGTTTGACGGAAACGATTCTCAGAATGTTAGGCCAATAATCGAAAATAGTTACAAGTTAGTATCTGTGCGGTAACGCTATACAAAAAGCATAAATTCTGCGCCGAACAACAAGAAACGGAAAGAACCTCAAGGGTAAATTTACTCTTAAGGTTCTTTTGATTTATTCGCTTTTTTCCGTAATTTGCGCGGATTTCGTAACTATCTCAGGTTCGTTTTCTCCGCGGATGGTTTCCTTTGTGATAACGACCTTTTCTACGTCGTTTCTCGACGGGAGCGAAAACATAAGGTCGGTCATTGTTTCCTCTATAATGGAGCGCAGTCCGCGCGCGCCAGTGTTTCGTTCAATTGCGCGTTCTGCAATCTCGCGAAGAGCCTCCTCGTCAAATTCAAGCTCCACATCGTCCATAGAAAACAGCTTTTTATACTGTTTTACCAGAGAATTTTTAGGCTCCTTGAGTATACGTACGAGCGCGTCGGCGTCAAGATTTTCAAGCCCGACTATCACTGGCAGACGTCCGACAAGCTCTGGAATAAGTCCGAATTTTACAATATCATGAGCCGATACTTCTTGGTAAATTTCTTCCCTCAGCTTTTCGTCTTTCTTTTTCACATCTCCGGCGAATCCGATTGACGAGCCGCCTTTACGCTTTTCGATTATCTTGTCTAGCGTGTCGAAAGCTCCTCCGCATATAAAGAGAATATTGCTGGTATCGATTTGAATGAAATCTTGATTCGGGTGTTTACGTCCGCCTTGCGGAGGCACGTTTGCGACGGTTCCCTCCAGTATTTTGAGCAGAGCCTGTTGAACGCCTTCTCCTGAGACGTCGCGGGTGATAGATCGGTTTTCGCTTCTGCGAGCTATCTTATCGATTTCGTCGATGTATATAATGCCTCGTTCAGCTTCCTCTACGTCGTAATCTGCAGCCTGAATTAGACGAAGGAGAATGTTTTCAACGTCCTCTCCGACGTAACCGGCTTCGGTAAGCGTGGTCGCGTCCGCGATTGCAAATGGAACGTTAAGCGTCTTAGCAAGGGTTTGCGCGAGGAAGGTTTTACCTACTCCCGTCGGTCCAATAAGAAGAACGTTGCTTTTTTGCAGTTCCACTTCATCGTCGTCTTCCGAATCAAGGCGTATAAGCCTCTTGTAATGATTATATACGGCGACCGATAAAGCTACCTTAGCTTTATCCTGTCCGATAATATATTCGTCGAGAGTAGCTTTTATCTCCGCTGGGGTTAATATTTTATCTTTATCAAAACGTTCGTTTTCTCCGCGAACCGCGCGCATATTTTCATACACGATATCGTTACAGATTTCGACGCATTTATCGCATATGAACGCGCCTGTTGGAGAGGGAATAAGAAACATTACTTGCGTTTCATCTCTTCCGCAGAAAGAACAACGTTTAGTTTCTCCGTTTTTATTTTCTGCCATAGATAGGACAGACCTCCATAAAAAATCAGTCGTGGCGTGATATAACGCGGTCAATTAACCCGTATTCCATAGCCGCGTCGGCGCGCATAAAGTTGTCGCGCTCAGTGTCTCTCTCAATGGTTTCAAGAGGTTTGCCGGTGTTCTCAGAAAGAATGCGGTTCAGTGTTTCTCTTGTGCGGAGAATATGATCCGCGTGGATTTTTATGTCGCTGGCCTGACCCTGCATTCCGCCGAGAGGCTGATGAATCATAATTTCGCTGTTCGGCAAAGCGAATCTTTTGCCTTTGGCTCCGGATGAAAGAAGAAACGCGCCCATGCTCGCGGCCATTCCTATGCAAGTGGTCGCGACGTCGCATTTTACAAAGTTCATGGTATCGTAGATGGCGAATCCGGAAGATACGGAGCCGCCTGGACTGTTAATATACAGATTTATATCTTTATCCGGATCCTGAGCTTCGAGGTACAGAAGCTGAGCGACTACTAGAGAAGCGGTGGTGTCGTTTACCTCGTCGGACAGTATGATTATACGATCGTTAAGCAGGCGGGAATAAATGTCGTAAGATCTTTCTCCTCTGTTTGTTTGTTCAACTACCATAGGTACAAGCGCCATAATTGCCTCCTAAATATGTTTTAATTTTTTTACAGCAGGTTTTCATAAGCATAGCGCATGCGCGCGAGCGTGAAGCCCCGCTGTGATAAACAGCTACCGCTGTCAGTGAAAACAGCGGTAACTTGTCGTTTATTGTTGAAATTACTCGGCGTCCTCCGCCTTTTCAGCTTTGGCGACGGTCTTTTTTGCGGCCGTTTTCTTGGCTGGAGCTTTTTCCTCGCCGTCCGCGGCGGCTTTCTTCGTCGTTTTCTTAGCGGCGGTCTTTTTTGCGGGAGCCTTAGCCGGTTTTTCGTCGGAATTTTCGTCCGATTTTTCTTCGGCTTTTTCAGAAACTACGGCTGCCTCTTTTACAAGGTCTACGGCCTTTTTAACCTTTAAATCTGCGGTGAGAGCGTCAGCCGCTACGGCTTTCTTAACGTCCTCGATCTTCATGCCGTACGCTTCTGCAAGTCTGCCGTACTCGGCTTCGGTTTCATCCTCAGAAACGGAGACGTTTTCAAGCTCGGCGATTTTCTCAAGAGAAAGTCTGACCTTTACCTGACGTTCTGCGTCCGGCCTCATCTGGGAGCGCAAAGCGTCGAGATTCATACCGGTATATTTGAAGTAAGTGGAGAGATCGAGCCCCTGCATGCGAAGACGCGAATCATAGTCTCGAACGAAGTTTTCAGTCTCGTTTTCAAACATTGCTTCGGGAATATCCGCTTCAAGCTTTTCAATGAGCGCGGACATAATCTGTTCTTCAACGTCGGCTTCAGCAGCCTTATTGTTTCTTTCTTCCAGTTTAGCCTTGACGTCGGCCTTATATTCATCGAGAGTATCGAATTCAGATACGTCGCGGGCAAATTCGTCGTCAAGTTCCGGAAGCTCCGTATACTTTATACCGTGAAGCTTGCAGGCAAACACAGCGTCCTTTCCTGCTAGCTCAGACGCGTGATATTCGGCGGGGAAAGTTACGTTTACGTCAAATTCATCTCCTATGGAATGGCCGACGATCTGCTCTTCAAATCCGGGGATAAACTGGCCGGAGCCGAGCTTAAGATCCTGTCCTTCAGCCTTGCCTCCGTCGAAGGGAACTCCGTCTACCGTTCCAAGATAATCGAAGTTAACCACGTCGCCGTCCGCGGCGGGACGATCGGTTACGTCTATAAGTCTGGAGTTGCGCTGACGGGTGCGTTCTATCTCTTCCGATACGTTTTCTTCGGTAACTTCTATTTTTGACTTGGTAACGGGGATTCCCTTGTAATCTTTGATTTCTACGTCGGGCTTGGTATAGAATTTAGCTATCATAACGACGCCGTTTTCGTCGATGGTATCAATGTCGAATTCAGGGCGGCTTACTATAGTTTTGTCAAAATCTTTTATCGCTTCTTCATAAGCCGCGGGAAGAATTTCGTTTACAGCGTCTTCGTAAAAGACTTCTTTTCCGTACATTTTTTCAACGATAGAGCGGGGAGCTTTACCGCGTCTGAAACCGGGAATCGTTATGTTCTTTACGGCTTTTTTATAAACTTTTTGAATTGCCGCGTCAAAATCGGCTCTCGGCGCGTCAAAGGTAACTGAATATTGATTTGCGCCGATCTGTTCGGTTTTTTTCATGCTCATTACTTTCTGAGTCCTCCGATAATTGTCTTTTTTTCATACCTTTCTCTATTGTATATTCTTTTGTTAAATATGTCAAGAAAAATTTTTGAAAACAAATATGACTTTATAATGTCCATATGTAGTTAAAATCACAAAAAACGACTTTGCCGGCGCGTCGTAGTTGCCGGCCGCGTTATCATAGGGACGAAGTTAAGATAATCCGCCGATATTATCGACGTTTGCAGCGAGCCTTCGGCGAATGTTCTCGGCGCGTCGTATCTTCCGTGAATATGTCCGTAATAACAGTTGGTTACTCCATATTCTTTCATCAGCTTTATAAGTTCCTCGTCTCGAAACTCTCCGAATACCGGCGGAAAGTGCAGATATACCAAAATCGGCTTGCCGCGATTATCTTCGCAGTCCGCTAGCCTTTTGGCCGCGTCGAGGCTCGTTCTAAGTCTACCGCATTCTCTTGCGGAAATTTTAACGAAATCGGCGTCTCCGTGCTGTAGCCGCTCCTCGGAAAACCATCCGCGAGTTCCGCAAATTATGAATTCCTCGGTCGCAAAGGCGTTGTTGTATAGAAAATCTATGGTGGTCATCCCGCGCTCGGATAAGTATCGTTTCATCTTGGTTACTGTGCTCCACCAATAGTCGTGATTTCCTTTTCCAATAAGCTTTTTTCCGGGCAGGGACTCGATAAATCGAAAATCCGCCTCGGCCTCATCCAGCGTCATAGCCCACGATATGTCTCCAGGGATCACGACCGTATCGCCGTCCTTTACTACGGCGAGCCAGTTTTTTCGCAGCTTTTCCATATATCCGCGCCACCGATTCCCAAATACGTCCATGGGCTTTGATACGGATATAGAAAGGTGAAGATCGGAGATAGAGAAAAGCGACACTTGGAAAGCTCCTTTTGTATTATTTATTTCCGATTTACTTTTAGAGCCTCGGCCGACATTTCGGAAGGATCGACGACACGGTCAAAACGCACGGGCATGGTTAAAGTCCGTTCGAGAGGTTTTGGAATCTTAGTGTTCGTTCCGTTTGAAAGCGCGGCGAGAATATGGCGCGGTTCGTCGGACTGCGTTTCGATATCTATAGAGGCGCATACGTCGGCGGCGAATTTGTACGGACTCGCCGTAGACGCAATGAGGATAAGCTTTGGATCTGCGGTTTCTTCTCTGTATTTACGGGCGCATCCTATGCCGACGGCGGTGTGCGGATCTGCGAGATATCCGTTATTTTTATATGTGTCGCGAATAGTGGCCGCAGTTTCTTCCTCGCTCATATAGTATCCTGAGAAAATTCGCTGTATCATGCTTAGAATACCTTCTGGCAGCGTATATTTACCCGTTTCTTTAAGAGAATTCATAAGATCAGCCGTCAGAGCGCTTCCGCCGCATATGTATAGTAGACGTTCAAGATTTGAAGAAATGAGAATATCCATCGACGGAGACATTGTTTTGAAGAATTCTCTTGTTCGGTCGTATACTCCTGTTCGAATAAAATCCGTAAGAACGCAGTTGGAGTTTGAAGCGCAGATAAGACGGGCAAGCGGAAGCCCCATCATTTTCGCTATAAAGGCGGCGAAAATATTTCCGAAGTTTCCGGTAGGGACGCATACGTTAATTCGCTCTCCGTCCGTAATTTCGCCATTTTCGACAAGATCGCAGTAAGCGGATATGTAATAAACTATCTGAGGCGCAAGCCTTCCCCAGTTGATCGAATTTGCGCTGGAGAAAAAGAATCCCGCCTCGTCGGCCTTTTCAGCGAGGCTTTTGTCAGAGAAAATCGCTTTTACTCCGTTTTGAGCGTCGTCGAAATTACCTCGTACGGCGCACACGTTTACGTTTTCTCCTTCCTGCGTCGTCATCTGCATTTTCTGCATCCGGCTGACGCCGTCCACAGGATAGAATACGGATATATCGACGCCGTCCACGTCTTTGTATCCTTCGAGAGCCGCCTTACCCGTGTCGCCGGAGGTGGCTACGAGAATGTGAGCGCGCCTCTTTTCTTCAGTCGTTTTCAGCGCGCGGGAGAGCAGACGCGGCATAATCTGAAGCGCCATGTCCTTAAAAGCGCAGGTAGGCCCGTGCCACAGCTCGAGAGAGCAAAGCTTTTTATCTATCGTCGAGATAGGAGCGGCGCCTCCCGGAAAGCGTTCTTCCGAGTATGCTTCTCTGCAATCGGCTTCAAGGTCCTTCTTGTCGTAGTCCGTTAGAAACATCGACAACACGTACGCGGCGCGTTCTGCGTAATTCATTTTTCTGAGCGCTAAAACGTCTTCGCTGCTGAGACGCGGAATATGATCGGGCATATAAAGGCCGCCGTCGGGAGCAAGACCGGTTTTTATAGCTTCCGCTGAGCTTACGACGGCAGGCGACTTCGCGGAGTCTCTTGTACTTCTGTAATTCATCAGATCTGTTTCCTTTATATATAGAATTTTTTTACAATAGAATTATTGGGATTCAACCTATTCTGCGATATTTTTTATAAGGAACGAATAAGCGTTTGAAAAAAATATTTTGTCGACGTCTTCGGCGTTAAATCCCTTTTCTAAAAGCGTGGAAAGGAGATTCGGAAGGCGGTCAAGACTCTCAAGCCCTTCCGCTTTTAAATCGCCCATGCCGTCGAAGTCGCATCCTAACGCTGCGGAAGCCGTCCCAGCCTCCTCCGTATAATATTTCAGGTGTCGAGCGACGTCTTCGGCGTCAGCCCTTTTGCGAGCCAAATGAGGAGGATAAAGGTTTACTCCGACTACTCCTCCGGATTCTGATACAGCCTTCAAATGTTCGCGCCTCAAATTGCGGCTGTGAGGATTTATATCGTAAGCGCAGGAATGAGACGCTATAACGGGCTTCCCATGAGATACGGCTATATTTATCAGCTCGTCGGCCGAACGCAATGACGCGTGCGAAATATCTGTAATTATTCCAAGCTCCGCGCAGACTACGGCGGCTTCTTTTCCAAACGGCGTAAGTCCAGCATCGGATTCATGAGAGCCTCCTATGATCGTCTCTCCTCCCCACATGGGAGCGATCAATCTTACTCCCGCGTCGAACAGCTTTTCTAAGCGGCCGAGGTCTCCCCCAAGCAGTCTGGCGTCTTCTATAGTCATTATAAAAGCAGGTCGTTTTTCTTTTACGGATAAAGCTATTTCACGGGACGTTCGGCACAAGACGCAGGAGCAGCGTTTCAGTTCCTCGGAAAAATACGATAAAACGGCGAAGAAACGGTCGTACGCTTCGTCGTCCGAATCTCTTTCATAGGCGCATACCGCCGATAGCTGAACGTATTTATCAAATTTATGTATTTTATCAAGAGTAATATCTAGCTTGTTTCCGTCAAGTTTTTCGCGGCGATGCTGAAGTTCAAAAGCGACGTCGCAGTGAAGGTCGCAAAGATTCATATTTAGTCTCCAACTATTACTGAGTAATACTGCGGCGTAAACGGCGATAGCGTCCTTAATTTAAGGATGGACGGCGTTAGGAAAATGCTTTATTTCAAGCGCTCGGTATATTTTCGAATCGGGATCGGCGTATACCTCAATTATATCTATTCTGGGCTGAAAATTTTTTGTCTCCAGGCGGCGTTCATGAAGATAACGACGGACAGCCCAAAGCAGCGTAGTTCGCTTTTTATAGTTTACCGCGTCGGCGGGTCTGCCGTAGTCGCTTTTTACGTCCGGAAGCTGCCGTCTTGTTTTTACCTCGACGAAAATCAGCAGATCACCCTTTTCAGCGATTATGTCTATTTCAGATTTTCCTACGTATACGTTACGTCCTATTATTTTAAAACCTTTTTCTTCAAGGTAAACGGCCGCGCTATGTTCTCCGATTCTTCCGAAGGAACGTTTATCCATACGCATAACCTCTCGATTTACGCTCGCTTTGTCAGTATATGCCGCGGAGTTATTTTTCGGAAGCCTCCCGCGCCGCTAAGCGCAGCTTTTCCGCGTCTCTCTCCAGAAACGAGAGAAACGATTTCCTGTGGCACGGAGAAGGGCCTCGCAGATACACCGCCAACTTATGCTCTTTTGTAGGATATCCCTTGTGTCTGGCAAAACCGTATTCCGGATACTTTCGGTCAAGCTCAATCATCATTCTATCCCTAGTAACCTTTGCGAGAACCGACGCGGCCGCTATCGACTGTGATTTCGCGTCTCCTCCGACTACGGCTATAGCGTCGACGGAGAAACCTTTCGCTTGGTTCCCGTCTACGAGCATCAGATCGGGAATAAGTCCGGTGTTTTCCGCGGCGCGCCTCATGGCGAGAAGGGAAGCTTCAAGTATGTTGATCCGGTCGATTTCCTCCGGCTCGGCGATTCCTATTCCATATGCTACGGCGTTTTCAGTTATTACTTCAAAAAGCTTTTCACGTTTTTTTTCAGATAGTTTTTTCGAGTCGTCAAGTCCTTCGATAACAATTCCTTCGGGCAATATGCACGCTCCCGCTACTACCGGTCCCGCTAACGGACCTCGGCCCGCCTCGTCAAGTCCGCATATAACGGCGCGTCCTTCGCACCGATATTTTGCGTCAAAATCAATATCAAGCATCGGAGTTGTCCTCAGGTTTTTCAAGCGATATATTTCCGATTTTTGCCGCGCGGAATTCATCCAGCGTTATATTGGCGGCCCTTTCCGTGTCAAGCTCTCCGCCCGAAATAAGAAATCCTCGTTTTTTTGCCACGGCTTCAAGAAGTTCGTGAGGCTTCAGGCCGGCAAGTTTTTCCTTATCGAGCTTATATCTGGCGCAGAAAGCGTCTCCAGCTATATTATAAAGCTTCGCGCAGAGCCTTGCGGCAAGTTCTTCCGTGTCAAGAATCGCGTCTTTTATCGCTCCGGTGAAAGCAAGGTTTTCTCCCGTAAGCTCGTCTTCAAACTTCGGCCACAGGATACCGGGCATGTCTAGCAGCTCGATACCGATAGAAGTCGTTACCCATTGTTTTGACATAGTTACTCCGGGACGATCTTCAACCTTGGCCTTTTTTGATCCGCTTAGTTTGTTTACAAATGAAGACTTTCCAACGTTTGGAACGCCGACGATCATGGCGCGTATTTTCTTACCGCTCATGCCCTTTTCTTCGTAGCGTTCCAGCTTTTCCTTAAGGATTTCGCGGCACGCTGGAGCTATGCGCGATAGTCCCTCTCCCGTAACGCAGTCTACCGCCAACGCGAACCCGCCGTTTTTTTTGTATTCTTCAAGCCATCGCTTGGTGGTTGATTTGTCGGCTATGGACGCTTTATTGAACAGCGTAAGGGTCGGCCTGCTTTCCGTTAGGACGGCGATTTCTGGATTTTTTGAACTTTTCGGTATTCGCGCGTCAAGTAATTCGATTACAATATCGACCAGCTTCAGATTTTCAGTGATTAGCCGGCGGGTTTTCGCCATGTGTCCGGGGAACCACTGTATATTTTGAGACGGCATCTGTTATCTCCGTTCATGTTTGTTTTGCATGAGATTTATATAGTATTTTATTGTAATTTTGCGCGTCGTAATATCTTCGCGCAGATCAATTTCCGTACGGGTTTTTGAACCAAGCAAGTTTATTGAATGGAAATATTCTCGCGTATACTTTTCCGACCACGCATCGTTCGTCTATCATACCGATTTCAGAGCTTCTGCTGTCAGAGGAGTTGTTTCGGTTATCTCCCATGACGAAAACGCATCCTTCGTCCACTTCTATGGGAAAATTGTAATCAGACCTAAGGAGGTAGCTTCCTTTCAGCGTGCGGAAGGCGCTTTCGTCCACTATTTCACCGTTTACTTTAAGCGTCCAGCTGTCGAAGTCAATATCTACGGTGTCTCCTCCGACTGCGACGACTCTCTTTACTATTGGATCCGACCGTCCCGCCGTTATGTCGTGCACGACCACGATATCTCCGGGCGTTGGATCATACAGAATATCGGATACTACAAGATATTCTCCCGTATGAAGAGTTTCTTCCATAGAAGGACCCTCTACTACGTTAAGCCTGAATACGAATGAAAAACACAGTATAATCGAAACGGTTACGGCGGCGAACATTTCAATAATATCAAACGCCGATCTTATAAAGCCTCCCTTTGCCGGAGCCTTTTTCGGACTTTCAGGTAATTCGCACCATTGATCGTCGTCGAGTTTTCCGTCTGCTCGTATAATTTTGTCTTCGTCTGCGGAAAACAGAGAATCGTCGTCTTCAGCAGGAAGATCTACTCCGTCGAATACCGATATTCTGCGCTTATTTGCAGATTCGGCAGATTTATCATCGGAGTTGTTTTTTTGTGGATTTATATCAAATTCCTTGTTCTCCATAATTTAAACAATGCCTTTCTTGACGTTTGCGTCTAACGGTACAAACGCGGCGTGAAAAAGTAAATTTGGAGTAAAGCGTTCTCCATTTTTCACGCTAATTAGCCGGCTTTGCAATAAATTCCGACAAAAGCTCGCATCCGTCCGGGATATAGTCTTTTTTCAACTCGCAGTTTTTTTCTGTGAAGGAAGATACGCCGTCCTTTTTTTCAGTCGGATCGAATATAAAAAACGGAACGGGTTCAGACGAATGAGTTCTGAGGTCGAGCGGCGTCGGATGATCGGGAAGAACAAGAATCTTAAAATCGTCTCCGCAGCTTTCAAGATATCTGAGCAGAGGCTCGAGTATCAAGGCGTCGATTTTTTCTATGGCTTTAGGCTTTACGTCGTATTCTCCTCTGTGACCGCATTCGTCGGGAGCCTCGACGTGCACGTATACTAAGTCCCGCCCTCTGATAAACGCGTCTATAGCGGCTTCGGCTTTTCCGGCGTAGTTCGTATGATAATTTCCAGTGGCTCCGGGAACGTCCGCGACCTCCATGCCGGCGCATATGCCGATACCCTTTATAAGGTCGACGGCGGATACTACGGAGCCTTTGATTCCCCACTTTTCCTCAAACGAGGGAAGAGACGGATTCTGGCCGGGACTCCACAGCCATGGAGAATTGGCCGGACGTTTGCCTTGCGCGCGACGTTTGACGTTGACCGGGTGATCCTTCAAAATCTCGTGACCGCGGCGCATAAATTCGAGAAATTCTCCGCCTCCGTTTTCTTCCTTTGGAAGATAGTCGCCTATTCTGCGTCCGATAATATCGTGCGGTCTGGCAAAATCATATGAAGCCGACGCTCCTTCCCAAATAAGGCAATGGCGGTAGCTTATTCCGGTGTGGAGAGAGCGTCCTTTCATAGGCATAGCTTCCTGAAGCGCTTTGATTAGTTCGTCCGCCTCCTCGGTAGATATTTCGTCGGCGCTGTGATCTATCATACGCTTGTCTTCATATCTCTCTTCTTCATCGGATACGGTAACAAGATTACATCGTATGGCCGTGTCGTTTTCGCCGAGTTTTATTCCAAGACTGACGGCCTCTAGGGGAGAGCGTCCCTTTGAATATTTTTTCGGATCATACGACATTATCGCAAGATTGGCGGTATCGCTTTCCGGAACCATTTCCTTTGGAACGTTGAGCACGGTTCCGCACCGCGAAACGGCTGCGAGCGAGTCCATAGTTTTCTTTTCCGCAATTTCCATCGGAGTTTTACCGCCGAGCTTATCCGAGGGGCGATCAGCCATGCCGTCCGGAACAAGAATAAGATATTTCATAAGCTTTAGCTCTTTTCATCTGTAATAAAATAAAAACACACGTATTATATCATATTTTACCCTTGCAGGCAATGACAAAATTGCAAATTTAGTTTTTAACGCTCGGACATTTTTACTCTGAAAAATAGTCGATTAGCGCGCTTATAACAAAATTAAAAAAAGATGCGAAAAAGTATTGCGCCCAGAGAAAATATGTGATATAATCTATAAGAATGTGAAATCGGATGTTCGTACCCTCTCAGATGAACATCCTGAATATAGCGGCGAGTCGGCGGTCGTTCCGCGAGGCCGCGTTTTAAATTAAGAAAGGGTCGTTTTAAATGCCGAATATTAAGTCTGCTAAAAAGAGAGTAAAGGTTATCGAGACTAAAACTCTTCAAAACAAAATGTTCAAGTCCCAGCTCCGCACCACTATTAAAAAATTTGCGAGCGCGGTAGAGTCAGGCAACGCCGCAGACGCTCTTGCAGCGTACAAGCTTGCTGTAAAGAGAGTAGATCAGGCCGCGGCGCGCGGTATTCTTCATACCAACAAGGCCGCTCGTCTTAAGAGTCAGTTTACCGTTCGTCTTAATAAGATGGCGTAAGCGTTTAACTTAATAAAAATAACCGCTTTTTAAATGTAAAGCGGTTATTTTTATTTTCCATTTTCGGAAAAGCGCCGCCGTTTGACGCCTTACAAATCGGAGTTTAGCGAATTCTATCTTTTATTCTTTTCGCGATTTCTGCATTTACCGCTTTATCCTCATCTCCGTATGTCCACCCAAAACCATCTCCCGTATATCTGGGGAATATGTGTAAATGATAATGACCTATATCATTAAATTCTCCGCCGTTTTGCATAATACTATATCCGTCGGGTTTGTAAATTTCCTTTAAAGCAGATACGATTTTTTTTGAAATTATCCAGAGATGAGCAAGTATCTCGTCTGGTATTTCATCCGCATCAAGGTAATGTTCCTTAGGAACCAGCAATACATGTCCCTCATTAATTGGATCCATGTCCATAAATGCCATCGCTACATTATCTTCATATACGAAATCAGTTGTTATCTTGTTTTTGTTACAAAAAACACATTCGCTCATTCTAATTATCTCCATCGATACCGACTTGTTAGAGTTGTTATAACTTATTTTAACGCGTACGGAATTCAGAGAAAAAATTTTCGTTTATAAAGTAGAGATCATTCGAGAATAAATTTCCCGAAAAATTCCGGCTTATGGAAATTTGGACCTGCAGTTTCAACTCTGTTCCAGCAGAAATAATGAGGAGGTTGATCAGTGCATCCGCATTTGTATACGTTGCCTCTTATTACGTCTCCAGAGGAAAGAGTCGCTTCCGGAGCGTATTTTCTTATCATGGCGTACGGCAGCTTGAAATCGACCTGCCAGAAATCGCGCCCGTTTTCATTACCGAAAGAAGACGTAAGACAGTATTCGCCGTCGTCCCATTCTACGGGACGAGAGTTATCGGCTGAGCACGGTCCGTATTCAAGAAGGTATGTTGGATTTGAGTTCACCTCAAAATTAAAGTATCCGAGCGAATTGTCTTCAGACGGTGAGAAAAAGAATTCGATACACGAATCGTTGCACACTCCTCCGTTCGTTTTGTCTACGCGAGCCACAGGATCCTTTTCATACGAACGAAGCGAAACGATGAGCTCCTTGTCCGTGTGACAGACGCGGAAATTTGTTTTCGGACGATAGTCGTAGTCCCATGGAAAATCGTTTACTGCTTCGACGGGCGCGTCGTTGACGCAGTCGGTCTTTTTTACTGTATAGCTTTTCAAAATTGCCTCCGTTCCGCCGCATAGCGGCGTTTTTTATTTATCACGATGAAGCGTTGTCCGCGATATAAGTATTTTGATCATAACGAGTAAATATCGTCGCGTATACGCCGAGCGTGCCGTTATATTTATTTTTCGTTTAGCAGCAAATGGGCGAATTAAATTACTCGGGTTTTGCGGTTCTCAGTATAGCTACCGCTTGTCTTCCAAGCGAATTAAAGGCGAGGGTCGCGTCTTCCGCTGAATATTTTACAATTCCTTTAGATTCGTATGGGTCTGCAAATATAAATCCGTCCTCGTCGTATCCTATTAACGCCATACAATGTTCGTTAGCGGGATATAAGAACGTTTCCTCGCCGTCTTTTGACTGCCATTGAAGTATCCTGCCTACTTCCTCCATATTTACCGTAACCCATACGGCGACGGGAATGTCTCTGTCTATATATTCTTTTAATTGAGCAATCGTAGCGCCGGTAAGATTTTTGGCCGAGTAATTTTTTGGGAGAGCTTCGTTTAGCGCGCGGACGATAACAGGAGCAAAGCATCCCCAACCTTCGTTTTCACTTCTCGGATTTCCAGCGTACGCATATTTAGGATTTGGACCGTAACGGCATCCCCAACGAATAGAAACGTCTTCGCATTGCAGATATCCGTCGACAAATTCTTCCGGCGAGATATCGACTCCGCAATAATTTAGCAGCATTGTAGCCGATACGGCTTCGCATCCGTTCGGAAGAATACCTTCCTGAGAAATATAATCGATATCTATCTGTTTTGAATTTATGGGATCGATCAAATTATGTTTCGACTTATCATACGTTATACCGAATGCGGCGCAGGTTTTTCTAACCGTTTCAATTTCTGAATTACCTATGTTGTAAAGATCGGAGAGTGATAACGCAATATCTGTAATTTGACATTTGTTAAACATATCCGGATCCATATTTTCAATGTCTATTAGCCAGCTTAATACTTTTTTTACGAGTTCGTCGTCGACTCCCGTATAGTACAAATATGTCGCCGCGTCCCGAGTGGGAAAGGGAAGCTCCGCCGTCTTAACGCTGTTCTCGCTCAGAGTATTGTTTTCCGACGCATCTTCTCCGTCCGTCGCGAATTCTATATTCTGCATAAAATAATTATTTGACAGCAGAATGCTTTTAGAAAACAGATTAACGCGCCGTAACTTTATAATCGCTATGCAGCAGACGCACAGAGCGATAGCCATTATGATGACGACGGTTGATAAAATAATTGTGGAGGTTCTGGGTCGTTTAAATTTTTTCATGGCTGTCTCCGCTGTTTTCGCTATATAGGTAATATAAAATCGCTCCACGGAAAACGTCGTTATCCGTGGAGTCGCGATGTATTAGCGGTATATCCCGTTGTAGATTCGCATGGTTATAGCGTTCATTTCGTCCATCTTGTTTTCAATGTCCGCTACAAGTTTGAATTGAGTGCGAGCGCGTACTATATTGTGATCTTCGCAATGAGTTTTAAAATATACGTCGCCGTTAAGATAATCCGCAAGGAAACGCGAACCGCATTCCAGCGTCATGAGCTTTACCGAGAAAGGAAGCAGTTCAAGCTCTCTGGCGGTAATCGACGGAAGAGTTTCTATAAATCCTTTTGTAAAATATTCATATTTTTCAAGGTCAAACCAGATATTGTCAAGATTTCTTTCGTCTTCAGCCCCGCTGGAGCCTCCGAAACGAAGCGCGTCGCCGAAATCATAGAGAAGAGAACCCGGCATAACTGTGTCGAGGTCGATGACGCATATGCCTTCTCCACTGACGCTGTCAAGGAGTACGTTATTTAACTTAGTGTCGTTGTGTGTGACTCTAAGCGGGATTTTTCCATTTTCAATATCGTTTACAACAACCGACGCGTCCGGTTCGCGGTCGAGAACGAACTTTATTTCGTCCTTTACCAATTCTGCTCTGCCGGCGACGTCGTCTTCTACGGACTTTTTGAAATCTGCGTAGCGTGAAACAGTATTATGGAAGTTGGGAATAACTTCGTGCAGATTTTCCGCGGGAAAATCAGAGAGCATATTTTGGAAGTTTCCGAATGATTTCGCGGCGTTGTAGAGCTGACGCGGATTTTCTACTATATCGTATGATTTTGCGCCTTCGATGAAAATATACATCCGATAATAGTCGCCGTTATCGTCGACGTAGTAAGGCTTTCCGTCGATCGTATCGATCAGGTTCAACGTTTCCCTTTCTGGATTGCCTCCGGCAGCTAAGATTTTTGCGCGAAGATGCTCTGTTACAGCTTTAATATTTTCCATGACGCTGACTGGATCTTTGAACACGTTGGTGTTGATTCTCTGAAGAATATAGCCGGGATTGGTTTTTACAATATAAGTATCGTTAATATGTCCGTTTCCGTAAGAATCGGGAGAAATTGAAATGTTAAAATGCTTAAGTATTTCAGTAAGATTATTATTTTTTTCCATAAATAAAATATCTGCGCTTCAGCACAGATCCTCCTTTGTATTTGGAGCGTATTATGCTGGTTATTTGTTGTAATATTGACCGCATGCCGCTTTGCATACGTTTACAGTATACCACATATTTCACTTTTTGTAAACCCTTTTGGACTAATATCCTGTCTTTTAGCGTTTGAGTCCGCGGTTACTTCGGATATATCATTATTATATTTAAATAATAAAATTCGCGTCACAAATAGGTTTATGAAAAATATACTTGAAATCGCATATACGAAGGGATATAATGTAAAGACGGACTTCGTTTTGTCCGATTTAATGGAAAAGGTATGATAAAATGTTGAAATTAAATCCTATTTTTAGAGATCGTATGATACTCCAGCGGAATAAACCCGTAAAAATATTTGGAGAATCGGACGTTTCCGTTACCGTAATTTTGGACGGCTCTAAAACAGTCGCAATGTCTGAGAACGGATTTTTTTGCGCGACGCTTCCTTCTCATGACGCGGGAGGACCGGCGACGCTGGAGCTTACTGCGGGAGAAGAGCGCGTCGCGATAAACGACGTTTATTTTGGAGACGTTTACCTTGCCGGCGGCCAGTCGAATATGAGCTATACGCTTGAAGAATCGGAGCAGCATCTCGCCGAAAGCGCTGCGACCGTCAGAATGTATACTCTTGAGCGCGAATGGATTCCTGACAGACGAGATACAGATATGAAGTGGATCGATATTTGCCAAGAAAACGGAAGCGGTATATCAGCCGCGGCTTCTCATTTCGCCGTTGACGTAGCGAGTTCGCAGCATGTTCCCGTTGGAATCATATCGTGTAATCAAGGAGCGTCAAGTATAAAAGCGTGGATATCTCCGGAAACAGCGTCGGTTGATTCGGACTTTTTTGAACGTATAAAATTTAGTCCGGATTTGGTGGATATATATCCGTTTAACGAAACGTCGCATTTGTATGAAACTATGCTGCTCACTGTAGCGCCGTACGCGATTAAGGGATTTTTGTGGTATCAGGGAGAAAGCGACGCATACATAGAGTCAGCTCCTTTTTATGCGAGACTTTTTGAACGTATGGCTCGCGATTGGAGACGTCTGTGGGATGACGACGAACTGCCGTTTATAACGACTCAGCTTACGTATCATACTACGGATGAAAATCTTTCCGGATGGATGATAATAGAAGAACAGCAAGCGCTTGCGGCTAAATCGGTTCCTATGACGAAAATGATCGCTACGGGAGACTGCGGAGATTTGCCGGATATTCATCCAAAGGATAAAAAGACGATCGGACTTAGGCTTGCGAGGTGCGCTAGGGGATGGCTGTACGGAGAGAACATACCGTATAAATTTCCCGTCTGCAGTAAGGCTGAAGCTTTTGACGGAGGCGCGACGTTGTTTTTCGACGATTGCGGCGACGGACTTTATGAGAGCGCGCCTCTTGAGTTTACGGTATCGGACGGAACAAGCGAAGAAACAACCGATAGATACGTTATAGACGGCGACAAAATTAGTATATATTCCGACATGCCCGAAATTAGAGAGGTTAGATTTTGTTTTAATTCCGAAAGTATTGTAAGCCTATATTCGTCTGCAGATATTCCCGCTGCGCCGTTTAGAATTCGCGTTGATAAGCGAGCGGTTTAATAGAGCGGAAAGCATTTTCGTACTCTCGTCCTTTCTCAATAAATTGGAGATATATTTGGTTGAGTAAAAAATTGCAACAGCGTATCTGTAATTATATGCAGGCAAAATATATAAATCTGACTTTAGAGCGGCGTTCCGTTATCATGCCGTAGGTATTTGTATATTATATGACAGTCGAATATAACATCGCCCCGCCTATCCAAATTCATGAGGCGGGGCGATGTTATTACAAATCGTTAAGCTTTATCAATAATCTATTACGGCCATGAAGTGACAGTCAATTTTTTGGGCTGTAAACAATATTGCTCCGTCCTTTATTTCGTATGTAATATTTCTCCCGTCCGGAGCCGAGTATATTTTTTTCGGATTTTTTCCGTTTGGAATTTGAAATTTAAACTTTACATCATATAAAGGAAGAATATCTTCTATAACTTCGACTCCGTCGCCTCTTTTTATTGGAGACGCGAAAAGCGCATGAATGATATAACGACTTTTTGAGCTCTGTTCCATAACGGTAACGACTCCTTGCGACGGCATATCGGATACGACAGTTTTTTTATCTCCTAAAAGTTGGTCTATAACGCCGATCAGCATTCGTTTGGTTATATAGCTTGCCGTGCGGGCGTATTCTGTAAATAACTCTGAAGCGATATATCCGCCTCTTTCCGTAATTACTGCGGCCGGATACTGCGCGGCCGGATTGTTCGGCGTCTGCATATGGGATGAAAAGTGTAAAGGCGTTCTGTTAAAATATGGATTTTCCCTGGTTATTATTGTTTCGCCGCCGGTCGGCAGAATATCATAGGTCTTTTCATATATAACAAAAGAGGAATCTTTATATCCGCAGTCAAACTTGGGTTTCATATAAGTCGGAGTATACTTGCTTATTCCTATAAATTTTGCTCCGAGATCGAGAGCGAATTCGTCTCTATCCTTGAACAGAGCCGAAGTTCCGGTTGCCAAAACCTTTCCTCCGTTTTTTATATATTCTGAAAATTTTAACGCGAGCATATCGTCAAGGCGAACGTTATCCGGCAATATCACGAGTTTATAAGGAGAGATATCGGTTTGCGCGTCCGCTACGTGGAAAAGATACTTGCCTTCAAGCATAATGCGGGAGGCTCCTGAATCGGCGTATGCGTCGGCTCCGTCGGAAAGCCCGGCCCCTCCGTCTTCTTCGTAGTAGCTGCGTATGGCCTCGGAAGAGAAAACAGCTATGTCGGCGACGGAGCTTACATCGCCGAGCCAGGGCTCGCGTTCTTCTATTCTTGAATATGCCGCTCCGATTATATCGTATGTAGCGTCGTCCATACGTCCTCGAGGATGAAGTTGATCGCCTACGGAACATTTAGCTCCAAAAGCGGCGCTGAGAGCCGTTTCATATATAAGAGCGTTTTTATGCTTGAATCCGCCGAATTCACCCCAAGTGGTGTGAAATTTTCCCGTCATGCCAAGATAATCGTATCCGAGAGTTCCCGAATATGCCGCCGACAGAGGAAAATGATCGTATCCCCAACCTCCGGTGGGCAGAGATTCCAGTTCTAAATGAGAATTAAACGCCGCAAGATCGCGTCGTCCGCGTCGAACATGACCGCTGTTGTGGAAAACAGGTAGTCCGGGCTTAATTCTGTCGACAGCTTCTCTTACTCTGCGAGCGTATTCGGCGTAAACCTGCTCCGCTAGATCGAGCGCGTTCTTGGGGTCGTACGGATCTTTTCCTTCCGAAAGAAGCTTATCGACGCAGCGGCGGCAGTAACAAACTCTTACTCCGACAATATCGAGAAAAATTCCGTCGCAATCGTAATTTTTGACAGTTTCTTCTATTTGCGCGATTAGATAATCAAGATAAGGCGTATTCATACACATGAATTTATAGCCGGCGCGATCCCAGTGAACTGCGTCGTCTTTGGGGCGTAGCAGCCATTCCGGATGTTTTCTCGCAGATAGTTCGTCGAATCCAGCGGATAGGTATACGGGAGTTTTTACTCCTATTTCATGAGCGGCGGCGATTTGTTCTCCTAGAAGATCAAAAGATAGATGCGGGTGAACCTGCCCAATTTCGGTTGGATGATACGACCATCCGTGATGACATTTTGAAAAAACGGTTATTGAATCAACTCTTCCGTTTTTTAGAGCGTCGGCAAATTGTTCGCGAGAAAAATCCGCTCCGATTTCGTCAATATGTTCGCTGGTATGAAAATCTAAATGTATTTGCCTAAAGTTCATTTTTTTATAGCCTTTCTGAAGTATAAATTATGCGGGGCCGGTTTTTACTGAATATTATGCGCGATAAACTATGCGAATAATTATTTATGCAGTTATTTTACCATACGCCGACGGTTAATACAAGAAAAAGAGGGCCGAAAATTCCCGCAAAAAAAGGATTTTTGTAAAAAAGTGAAAAAAATAAAAAAAAGGTATTGACAAAGAGGGGAAGAAGTGGTATACTAAGTGAGCTGTCCGCGAGAGCGGTAAGCCGAAAGGCGAAAG
>CATKFO010000080.1 GCA_949747515.1 uncultured Eubacteriales bacterium | reverse complement strand
GAATTCGCTTTCACAATCCATACGGAAAATCACGATATCGAGAGTATCATGGCTTCTCCACAGTTCAACAAGCTCCTTTACGGTATTGGTAAGGCTTAAAATTATTTAAATCCTATCGGAAAAAGACAGGCGGGAAAATTTCCGTCTGTTTTTTCCGTCGTTAGTCTCCACATAATGACGCGCGGTCGGTTTACGCCGCAATACCGCGAAAAGGCACCCAAAGTATGAGAAAAAAGTTTCGTCTCCTCCTCACAATACTTTATTTACAAAAAATTTCTTGCATTGCCGGCGGAATACGGATATCATAATATCATAAAGTAAAAATTACTTTTAGATACGTTTGGATAAGCCGTCGATTAAATAAACGCGGCGTCGCCCATAAAATATTACGGGACGGCGACGTTCGCGCCGGCTCTTCGCATAAACCTCTTGAAGGAGAAACATCGTGTTCGGTTATATTAAACCTTATATCCCCGAGCTGAAGGTGCGCGAACACGAATTGTATCGCGCGTTTTATTGCGGACTTTGCCGCGCCATGGGAAAAATAACGGGACAACTTTCTCGCTTTACTCTTAGCTACGACTTCGTATTTCTAGCGGCCGTCCGTATTCTTCTTACGGGAGAGACTGCGAAAATCATGAGAAACAGATGCGTTGCACATCCCCTGTCTCCGCGAAATTCGCTAAGCGAATGCTCCGCCCTCCGATATACGTCCGCCGTAGCCGCGGCTCTGTTCGCGGGAAAAAACGACGACGATCTGTCCGACGAGAAGGGACTGCGTCGCTTTCGCGCGCGGCTGGTTCGTCCCGCGGCTTCCCATATGATAAGAAAAAGCGGAATATTTACGGATAAGCCCCCCCGATTTCCCGAGAAGGAAGCGGCCGTGGACGGATGCTCAAAGGTCGCTCCTCTTTTGTCGGAGCTCGCCTCTCTTGAAAAGGAAGGCTGCGATTCTATGGATAGGTGCGCTTCCGTTTTCGGGGAACTGACCGCCGCTCTCTTCTCGTCAGGACTTGATCCGGCTCCCGCTCGCGTAGCGCGTGAAATAGGTCGCGGAGTCGGGCGATTTATTTATATAGCCGACGCGTGCGACGACGCCGCCGAAGACCTCCGTCTCGGAAGATATAATCCGATCCTGTCCGCATATGGAGACCGCGCGGTTGAGGACGGCGCCCTGTCGGAGGACATAGGAAAAAGCGTCCGCACGGCCGCGCTGCTTGACTTGGAGAGAACGGCCGCGGCGGCAGACCTCGCGTGCGACGGAATCTGCGGAAATACCGGAAACGTCGCGCCTGACAAAGACGTCGCCGCAATAGTTAAAAATATAATTTACATCGGAATGCCCCGCGCCGTAGAAGACGTAACCAACAGACGCGAATAGGGTTGAAACAGAAAGGGATAACCATTATGGCTAAGGATCCGTATTCAGTGCTCGGCGTGACCAGAGCAGCCACGGATGAAGAAATCAAGAAAGCGTATCGGGAGCTTGCCCGCAAGTATCATCCCGACAACTATGCGGGAAATCCTCTCGCCGATCTGGTAGAGGAAAAAATGAAGGAAGTCAACGAGGCGTACGACGCTATTCAGAAAGAAAGAGCGGGCGGAGCTTCCGGATCCGCGGGCGGAACGAGATATTCTTCGTACAAAAGCTCCGGCATCACGTCCTTCGCGGAAGTCCGCCGTCTTATATCGGAAGGAAAATACTCCGACGCCGAGCTTATCATAAATTCTACCGCCCCCGGAGACCGCGGAGCCGAATGGAATTACCTCAAAGGCTGTATACTGCTTCAAAGAGGACAATTCTACGACGCGCAGAGGCATATTGAAACCGCTTGTTATCTTGATCCGGGCAACGCGGAATACAACGAAGCGAAAAATCGTATTCATACCCAAGCCGGAAACTTTGGCAGAGAGTATCGCGGAGGAGGGTCGGGAGAACCTGACTGCTGCGGTATCTGCACTACTTTGCTTATAGCGGACGCATGCTGCGATTGCTGCGGCGGACGGGGATGCTGCTGAAAGCTTTCACTTTCGCGTAAGATTTAAATAACACGCAGTTACGCGCGGGATTTTGCGCTCTGCCGCTTTAACGAGCCGCAGGGCGTAAATTAGTAAATTACAGAAAGGGGTATGGACGGATTTATGATAAATCGAAAAAAACAGATTCGCGCCGTGTGCATGTCCGCCATGTGCGCCGCCCTTTCAACGGTATTTCTTATTCTGGGACAGGCTCTTCAGGTTTTCGATATGTCCGCCGCGGTTCTCGGAGGACTTATTACCGCGTCAGTCTCAATATCGTTCGGAATTAAATACGCGGCGGCGCAGTCTCTTGTCTGCGCGGTCTTATCTTTTATTCTCCTGCCCGATAAAACGGCGGCGGTCCTATATCTTACGGCAGGCGGCGCGTACCCTCTGCTTAAGCCGATAGCCGAGCGGACTCGGTTTTCCCGTATTATTAAGTTAGCCGTCGCGGAGGCGATAGTCGCGATCTATATCGGCGCGTGTATGCTATTTCTACCGGACGAGTTCAGCCCGGTTCTAATAGCGGTCGGAGTTATTCTAGGCACAATATCTTTTCTTTTATACGACGTTCTGCTTACGCTTATGCAGCGGAGATATGGAGAAAGAATTAAGCGCGCCATGCAAGGATAACCGAAGCGGCTCCCGGCCATAAAAAACTAACGTGAGTTCGACGGGTTTAAATACGCAATAAAATATACTCTAATAATTAGTATAAATCTGAGTACCAAAAGAAAGGCGCGACATTTATGAATCTGAACGATACGATAGCGGCTGTGTCCACTCCGAAAGGAAAAGGCGGCGTAGCGATGATTCGGATAAGCGGAGCAAATTCTTCGGACGTACTGTCAAAAGTTTTTCGCCCCGCGGGGACGAAATACGCCGATAAGTCCGCGATTGATCTTCCGCCTAGGCGCGCCGTCTACGGAACGATAATATCCCGCGCCAACGGAGAAAAAAAGGCGATTGAAATAGACTCCGGCGTCGCCGTTCTCTACCGCGCCCCCGCTTCTTATACGGGAGAGGACATGGCGGAAATTACCTGTCATGGAGGAACGTATATAACGGGAACCGTGCTTTCGGCTGCTCTGGCGGCCGGCGCGCGTCACGCGGAAGCCGGTGAATTTACACGGCGCGCCTTTTTAAACGGCAAGCTGACCTTAACCGAAGCGGAAGCCGTGGGAACATTGCTTGACGCGGACACAGAAGAAAGGATGCTGCTTGCGTCGTCGGCCGTACGCGGCCGCCTTTCCGGGGAAATATCAGAAATAGCGGATCGGCTGTCAGATGTTATGACGGCTTTGTACGCGGCTATTGATTATCCCGAGGAGGACGTGGGGGACGAGGGAGAGAGAGAAGCGCTTTCCGCCGTAACCGCGGCCGAAAATTCCGTGCGCCGTCTGCTTTCTACATATCGGCGGGGCCGCGCCGTAGCGGAAGGAGTACGGTGCGTAATTTGCGGAAGTCCAAACGCCGGAAAATCGTCGCTATATAATCTTATGGCCGGAGAAGAACTCGCTATCGTAACCGATATTCCGGGAACGACGAGGGACGTGCTTCGCGAGACGATTTCTTTCGGAGGCGTAACGCTTCGGCTAGCCGATACCGCCGGACTTCGTGAAACTGGAGATCAGGTGGAGGGAATAGGCGTGCGCAGGGCCGAGGAGGAAATACGCTCGGCTGAACTGCTGATTTCAGTTTTCGACTCCTCGCGTCGTCTGACCGAAGAGGAGCGCCTCATGATCGACGAATACCCGAATTGCGCCCGCGTCGCGGTTATAAATAAGTCTGATCTCCCTACGGGGCTGACAAAAGACGAGATCGAGTTTATAAAGCTGCGTCACGATAAGACCGTAGTCTTATCCTGCTTCGAAGATATTAAGAATAATGATTGCCGCGGAGGTATTGACGATCTTGCAAAGGCTGTGGGAGATTTGTACGACGCGGGAAGCGTATCTGTGACAGACGACGCGGTCATATGGTCAGCCAGACAGGAAGCGACGCTGCGACGGGCGGCGGAGTACCTTACGGAAGCTAAGACGGCGCTTGAAGCCGGCGATTATACCGACGCCGTATGCACTCTATGCGAAGGAGCGTTGGCAGAGCTTCGCGGAACAGATGGCCGCGGGGTTGGAGAAGAGATAATCGACGGAATATTTTCACGCTTCTGCGTCGGCAAATAATATTTTTGCGAGAACAAATAAAGAGCGTTGAGTAAGATACGAACGCTCCGTTTCTATACTGCCGCGCGCCGATTTTCACGCGACTGACATTTCAAATATTTGCATACAAAAGAAACCTCCTGCGAACGATATGCGCCGTAAGCCGGAGGTTTCCTTTTTATTTTTACAATTAGTCAAGCTCTTATATTTACCGAGCGTTTACAAGATATTCTTGTATGCTAATCGATTCGTTTTCAGGAATTTCAATCGCCGTCTGTTTCGGCTGTTCGTCAAAAATCCCGATTTCAAGTATTACCTTTCCGTTATCTCCGGATACCGACCATCCTCCCTCTCCATATTCAAGGACAAAATTCTCCAGTCCTCTTCCGGAGATCCTAAACATTTCCGATCCGCGGCCGCTTGCGGTAGCGCTGAAGTACATCCCGTTTCCGCTAAGTTCAAGCTTATCCGTTCGGTTCTCTACGATCATACTATCGATACCGTAACCGTACGCGCCGAGCCATATTTCCTCGCCGTACAAGACCCCGTAATCAAGATAGCCCGCTTCGGACGGAACAAAGGTAAAGCTATCGCTATTATTGACGAGAGCGAGGAATCCAAGGCTTCCGTCTTCAGACCGAAAACGTTCCGACAGCAAAACCTCCATTTCATGATCCGATTCTCCGGCGACAAGCTCTCCGTCGTCAAAGGTTACGCTTTCGTTATCCCCGTTCAGAATACTCTGCCGGCCATAGTAATCGCTGTGAAAATAAAGCAGCGTCGCATCTCTGTCGCAATGAGTTTTCAAATCCGGATAATTCGCGACGGGGTCTGCCTCGTCAGGCTCTGAACATTCGGCGGATAACAGAGATTTTGCGTCTGCCTCCGCTCCTATATACTCGGCGAATCGATTTAGTATATCCGCGTATTCCGCGAGGGTGATCTTTTCATACAAATCTTTTTTTCCGCGCTCGTTAATGTAAGTTCTACGGGAAATCCACCGTCCGATACGAAGAGTATCGTCCGCATACGGACGCGCAACGCCGCTGCCGACGGCCCATCTCCAAGCCTTTTGAAAAGAGCCGTCCTCATTTGAAACGCTTTGACGATACATACAGCACATATCCGGATATTCGTCTTCTCCGAGCCAATCCGCATATTCGTCAAGAGACGCCGATTCATTCGCCTCGCGTCCTAAGTATATCGTAAGATAATAGTACAACGATAAAACTACGTCGCTGCGCGTAGCTTCGTCTTCCCAGTATTGATATGGAACTCTTAACCCAGTCGTCGATCCGTTTTTATTTTTTAACCGCTTTTGATACTTTGAAAGCGAGAATGCGCTGTCCTCCTCTACGCCGTATCTGCTTTCCGCAATATACGAGCTATTTTTGCCGCCGCCTTCCCAATATATCTGCGATACTCCGTTATAGGCCGCCCACATAACCGCGTTGGAATACCATTGATTCTGATATTCCTCAGGCAAAGGATCAATCTCCGGTTCAAAGGTAGGATTTACTTCCGGCTCGCCCGCCAGTTTGTAAAGCGCCGTAAACATTTCGGGAGGATACAGATACCCGCTCTCGTCAAGATACGCTTTAGGCCGCGATACATTGCGCTTCGGTTCCGTATCCAGTACGTCGGTCAAAATTGCATCTGTTGACGGAGCTTTTTCCGTTAGACCGGCGGAGATTGCAGAACCGTCGGTCTTCGCGCATCCGGTAATACACCCTGCCAAAGTTCCGGCTGCGAGCAGCGTCGCCGTCGCCGATGCAAAGGATTTCCATAGCCAAAATTTCATCTTTATTTTTCCTCCAATCACAAGACTTCAGTATGCAAATCTTTGAAAAACGCGTTCCGCTCTCCCCGTTATTTTGCGTCAGCCGGCGTTATCCCCGTAAAAAATGAATTTCTCATTTGCCAAAAGACGATCATGTATGCATACAAATCCGCTTTCGGGAATTTCCATAGACTCTTCTTTAAATTCTCCTCCCGGATATGTGCGTAAGTAAAATTTTTCGCCGCTGTTTCCGTAAACCGTCCATCCATTCTCTCCGTATCCGATCTCCAATCTGTTTGTTTTTGAGTATATTTCAAACTTCTCGCTCCAGTTTCCCCATATTGAAACTGAGCATTCCATGCTTTCTCCTACAACGGTTAATTTTTCTCCGCGTATCCAATTTACCTCAGCTATGCCTGATCCCGATAATTCAAGGTGAACAGGGCCGATATTTTTGTTTAGTCCGATACGGAATTCTTCATTTGAATCGCCTGGAATTATCTTATAGCTTTTGCTGGGTTTAATCTCTATTCTTCCGGTTATACTGTTCGGATAAATATCGGCCAACATATCTCCTTCAAAACGATATTTGTTCGATATCAATTTCTCTCCTTCGGCGTTTTCGAATGTAAAGTCTTTGTCAAGGTACGCCGTGAGTTCGCATTCGCTATCCTCAAATGAAAAATCGGCGAGATTGACAATAATCGGAGAAGACTTTTCAGGATGCTTGACCGTCGCCGCGTACGTTTCCGACTGAGCCGACCCATTCGGCGAGGTTTCGGCAGAGATTTCAAACATAATTTTTTCCGCGCATCCGGTTAATAAACAGCAAAGAAAAAATGAGAGAAGCAAAAAATACGATATTAGTTTAAACAGTAATCTTTTTGCTTCCGTATTCATGTTTTTTCCTCCTGAAATTAAATAATATTGGGTATTTGCAATTATAGTATATCATACCAGAAATATATTGCAACATATAAAACATAATTTTGTTAAAAATATATAAATTTTACAGGCGTGCTTGTGCACATTTACAACAGACCAGTTTTCACGACGCAAAAAAGAGCCTCAAGGGCTCTTTCTATAGACTGATATTCTATATTTTATTAGATACCGCTCTCTGTTTCCGCTAATTTCGACAAGCGAAGCTGGCCGCATGACGCGTCTATGTCGGATCCAAGCCGGCGTCTGATGGTGGCGTTCTGTCCGCGTCTTTTCAGCTCTTCTTCAAATCGCTTAGCCGCGGCCCGGTCTACCGTCTTTAGTCCCGTCTCGTCAACTTCGTTAAGCATTATTAAATTCACATGGGACGGAACCTTCATATATTTTCGCAGGATATTCGCCAGCGAGGCCGCGTCTTCTACAGAATCGTTTTCGCCTGAAATAAGCGTATATTCGAACGACACGCGCCGGCCCGTCTTTTCAAAATAATAGCGACACGCGCCAAGCAATTCTTCAATAGAATACTTATATGCAATGGGCATAAGAGCTTTCCGTTTTTCATCGTCGTAAGCGTGAAGAGAAACTGAAAGAGTGACCGGAACGCCTTCGTCCGCAAGACGGCGTATATTTGGAACTATGCCGCAGGTTGAAAGAGAAATTCGTCTCATTCCTATGCCGAGCCCATTTTCGTCCCCTACAAGGCGCAAAAAACGGAGCACGTTTTCGTAGTTGTCAAGAGGCTCGCCGATTCCCATCATAACTATGCTCCGTATCCTCTCACCCGAGTCCCGCGACGCCACGGCTACTTGTCCCAGTATTTCAGACGGCGTAAGATTTCTTACCCTTCCCGAAAGCGTAGAAGCGCAAAAGCGGCAGCCCATACGACATCCCGCCTGCGACGATACGCACAACGAACTTCCGTATTCATACTTCATTAGCACGCTCTCCACGCATTCTCCATCCGTAAGCCCAAACAGGTATTTTATCGTACCGTCTTTTTTTGAAACCAACTTCCGTTCGATCTTCGGCAATCGATAGTCCGCCGTAGCCGCAAGCTTGTTGCGAAATGTCTTCGGAAGATTAGTCATCTCGTCGAAGTCCGCTCCGGCGTGCATCCATTTATAAAGCTGTCCGGCTCGGAATTTTGCCTCGCCAAGGGACAGTGTGAAGTTCGTAAGCTCTTCTTGGTTCATAGACATAATATCCGGACGCGTTTCTATTTCCATACTATTCTTTCCTTTTATATTACGCTTTATCGCGTTAGCGAGTCTTTCTCATTTTAGCGATGAAAAAACCGTCGCATCCGGATATGTGCGGCAGCAGAGTCAGCATGCCGTTCTCGGAACGAAGATCGCTTACGGCAAAATCCTCGGGTATGAACGAAGAGTTTTCGCTGAGAAAACGACGTACGACATCTTCATTCTCGCGTCGGTTCAAGGTGCACGTGGAATATACGAGAAAGCCGCCTTTTTTTACATACGACGAGGCTCCCGTTAGAACCCTGTGCTGTACCTCCGGCAAACGAGAGACGCTTTGCGCGTCTTTATACCTTATCTCCGGTTTTTTTGAAATAACGCCCAATCCGGAGCATGGAGCGTCGCACAAAACCCTGTCGCAGGAACCGAAGAGAGCCTTGTCCGGACGTCCCGCGTCTCTCTCCGCGACGTTAACGATAGTGAGTCCAAGACGATCCGATCCTTCTTTTATCAGAGACAGTTTGTTCTTGTGGAGATCGAACGAGAATATCTCGCCCGTGTTTTCCATATCTATCGCCGTTGAAAACGTTTTGCCTCCCGGAGCGGCGCAGCAATCGGCGACTTTATCTCCGGGACGCGCTCCGAGAACGGTCGAGGCGATCCTTGAAGCTTCGTCCTGCACAAACCAAAAACCGTTGGAGATACCGTCTCTCGCAGTTTTATTAAGGCGTGGAACAAAAAGAACGTCCGGGCAAAGAGAGCTTCTTTTAACTTGAGAAATATCTTTCGATTCGTCGGTTAATCCGTCGGACGAAAAGCCGTCGTCATGCTCATTCTCGGAAAGAATCCGCTCCGCCTTGTCTACGGATAGTCTCAGCGTGTTGATTCTGAGTGCGACTCCTTCATTATTAAAAGACGAGGATAGTATTCGTTCCGCCGTTTCATTCCCCCAAGAATCCGTAAAAATATCGCATATTTCCGGTGAAACAGAGTATTTTAGGCTTATGTAATCTCTCCCGGAAACGGGAAGCGTAAATTTCTTTTTTGATCTGAGAAAAGAACGCAATACTCCGTTTACAAACCCGCGAGAGCGAGACGGCGCAAGGTCGACGGATTCCGATACGGCGGCGAAATCCGGCACCCTGTCCATGTATAAAAGCTGATATATACCCAGTCGAATCGCCGTAAGCGTCTCGATATCGACGCCGGACAGCTTGCGCGAAGAATATTCCGCCGCAATATGATCGAGAGTGAGAATTCTCTCCACAACTCCGTATACGAGGCGCGTATAAAGACCGCAGTCCGCGGCTGAAAGAGACATGCCGACTCGGCGGAGCGTCGCGTCCACCTCAAGATTTGAATACCTGCCGTTTTTTTCGAAGGAAACGAGAGACGCGGCGGCCAATTCTCTCGCCGTATAATTTTTTTTCATAATCGGTTCATCCGTATATTTTTTTGATAGACGAGATATGCGAGACGAGTCCCGCACCTCTTTGCATCTAATTCCCTATGATAATTCAGTTTTTAAGCTTAAGCCTCCGTTCGGATAAACCTTGCGGCGCTGAGAATCTCAGGCGCGTTTAATCTCTCCGTCTGTTTACAAGCGCGATCAGACGCAGCATGTTCGCAAGGGCTACAAACGTAGCGGCCACATACGTCATGGCGGCGGCCCTCAGCGTCTTACGCGACGCGTCCAATCCGTCTTCCGTGGTAATCATACCCGTATTCTCAAGACACTGGAGCGCGCGTCGCGAGGCGTCGATCTCTACGGGAAGGGTAACGAGCTGAAAAAGCACGCTTGCTCCGAAAAGTACGATCCCAGCGTATGCAAGAGAGGTCATAGAAAATATCAAACCTAACAATACTAGGGGAAACGCAAGATTCGATCCGATCTGAGTAATCGGAATTATCGCGCTCCTTATACGCATGGGGAAATATCCTTCTTTACGCTGTATCACGTGTCCGCATTCGTGAGCGGCGACGCCCACCGCCGCGGCGTTTTTCTGATTATATGTCGACGAAGAAAGGCGAACGACGTTGGCTCTCGGATCAAAATGGTCCGTAAGCTCTCCCGGAGTTTCAACAACGGCCACGTCGGACAGGCCGTTTCTGTCAAGGATCAGCCTCGCGGCGTCCCGTCCGGTCATACCTCTCGGCGACGAAACCTTGGAATACTTAGAAAAAGTAGATTTTACGTTAAACTGAGCCCACATGGCGAATAGGATAGCCGGCAGAACTAAAATAACGTAATACATATCAAAACCGTAGTAAAACATATCTTTCCTCCAATCCATGCGCAAAAATATATTTTTTTCTTCTTGAAAAAAGCTATACAAAAAGCCGCGCGCTCGGCGACTGCAATAGTATCGCGAGAGATAAGCTTGAAAAGCATACGAGATATATACACGGTATCTCGTTTATAAAGATGATTATAAAAATTTTGAAATAAAGCGATTCTCAGGAAAATAATCGTATTTGTCAAATACAGGGTTTGCATCGCCATCATCCGGCTTCTTTCGCTATTCGCCGGCTTAAGCAAACTTCAACTCTTGATACGACTCAGTATAAGGCCGTCCGCATACCGAAACAAATTCCAAGTTCAAAAGATTTTATTCCTTAGTTTTTTCCAAAAAATGAACAATCCGTCGGATGCAAAACGCCTTATCCCAGTTTATCTCCCGCGGCTATCTTGCGTCCGCGAATATAGTCGGCCGCATCCATTCTTCCCTTGCCTTCCGGTATAACCTTCGTAATCGAGAGCAGGCTTCCGCCTCCGCATAAAACCGTAATGCTCCCTCCGTCTAAGGATTTCACCGTTCCTGCTTCGCAATCCGAACCAGAGCGCGCATCCGAAACGCGAGCCTCGGCTATTTTAAGCAGTTTTCCGTCCGGCGTTCTGGTCCAAGCGCACGGAGCGGGAGCAAGCCCGCGTATTCTGTTGTGAAGATCCTCCGCGGTATCGGAAAAGTTAAGCTCTCCGTCCTCCCGCGTCAGTTTTTGAGCATAAGTCGCCCCCTCCGACGGCTGCTTAGTACGTGTTACCACGCCGGCTTTTATCATTCGTACGGTCTCGACCATAGCCCTTCCGGCCGCATCCGCAAGACGATCGTGCACGTCGCCGGCGCAGTCGTTTTCTCCGATCGGTACTTCGATCTTCATAATCATGTCTCCGGTGTCGATCCCTTCGTCCATATATATGGCAGTAATTCCTGTTAAGCGTTCTCCCGCCATAACCGCGCGGTTGATCGGCGCGGCTCCCCTGTATTTTGGGAGCAACGACGCATGAGCGCACACACATCCATACCTCGGATACTCAAGCACGTACTTTGGAAGGATGCGTCCATATGCGGCGACAATAATAAGGTCGGGGGACAGCTTAGCAAGCTCGGATTCAAACGCTCCGTCCTTCAGTGTCGACGGCTGAAATACGGGAATCCCTATTTTCTCCGCATATAACTTCACCGGCGGCGGTATCATTTTCATTCCGCGCCCTTTGGGACGGTCCGGCTGCGTCACGGCTCCTACAAGCCCGCACTCGCCGCTTTCGGCAAGAGCCCTAAGCGCCTCCGCCGCAATATCCGGCGTTCCCATAAAAAGAACTTTCATAAATTCACGACCTACCTTTCAAGCTGCGGATTACCGCGAAAATTTCCGGCCGCTTCCTTGGTTACGCGGCGTATTTAACTTTCATCCTATATATTTTTTGACCTCTTCGTCGGTAAGGATGTGAACGGCCTCGTCTATAAACAATTTTCCGTCCAAATGGTCTATCTCATGGCAAAACGCCCTAGCCGTCAGCCCTTCGCCCGTAACCGTAAATCTTTCTCCATTACGATTCGTCGCCTCCACCGTTACTTTCATCGGACGGCGCGTATATGCCCATTTTCCCGGAACGGAAAGACATCCTTCAATTTCTTCCTGCTCTCCCTCGGAATCAACGATCACAGGGTCTATCAGTTCAAGAATTTCTTCTTTTTCATTTAATACGAGAACAATTCTTCTGAGAACTCCAACCTGAGGAGCCGCAAGACCGCATCCGTCGGCGTCGATCAGGGTTTCTCTCATGTCGTCAAGAAGCCTTAGCGTGCGCTCCGTAAGCTTTCCCGATCCAACGGGACGACAGATTTTTCTGAGAGTATTATCTCCCATTTTCACTATGTTAAGCAATGCCATATTATTCGTTTCCTTTCAGATATCGGCGTTTTCCGTGAAAAAAACAACGCCCGATAATATCATATTTCACTTGGATTAAGATCGGCGGAGACGCGCACCGCCGCTTTTCCGCGAGAACGTTTTCCTCCAGAAAAATCTTTCAGTAAAGCGGAAATTAAAGCTCTCGTTCTCTTATTTAATCTGCATTTTATCACATATCTCAGTCTGCACACGTTCTGCACTTTATATACCGGAGCTTCAAACGGTCCGAAAACGACCGTCCGCACGTCGCCGTACTCCGACGCAAGGTATTCCCGTATCCGTTCTCCCATTCTCACAGCCGCCTTTGCCAGAAGAGTTTCGTCCTGAGAAGACAACGTCAAGACGGCGAAGTCGCAGAAAGGAGGAAAAGCGCAGGCTTTACGTATCCTTATCTCGCGCTCGTAGAACGTCTTATAGTCCTGCGCCGCGGCAAGCGCGATAACGTCGCTCTCCGGAGAAAACGTCTGTATCACCGACACGCCTTTTTCTTCCGAACGTCCGGCGCGGCCGATAACCTGGGTCAGCATAGAAAAAGTTCGTTCGTTGGCGCGGCAGTCGCCGTAAAACAAAGAACTGTCCGCGTTCAGTACTCCGACAGTGCTTACCTTGGGAAAGTCGTGCCCTTTAGTAACCATCTGAGTACCGAGCAATATATCGGCCGCCCCTTCTCTGAAAGAAGAAAGCAGCGCCTCGTGCGCCTGTTTTCCCTGCGTAGTGTCGTGATCCATTCTCACGACTCTGGCTCCGGGAAACAGTTTTTCAAGCTCTCCCTCAGCCAGCTGAGTTCCCGCGCCCATAAACATGAGCCGTTTTCCACCGCATTCAGGGCACCTTTCCGGAACGGGCATACGAAAACCGCATGTGTGACACGTAAGATATCCGGATCTTCTTCTTGAATCTAGATATCCTTCGCCCGCGTCCGAAACATTAGCGGCTCTTTCGCCGGGAGAAAGATGATACGTCATTGTTACAGAGCAATTGGGACATTTTATCGCTTCGCCGCAGCCCCGGCATGATATACAGCTGTTGTATCCGCGTCTATTAAGAAAAAGTATGGTCTGACGTCCCTTATTAAGTTCGCCGCCGATACGTTCTATCAGCGAACGGCTTAGCGGCGACATGTTTCCGCTTGACAGCTCGGCCCGCATATCGCATATTTCCACCTCGGGAAGACCTCCGGAACCATATCTTCGGTTTAACTCGACTAAAGTATATCGGCCGTTAACGGCCTTATAATAGCTCGCAACGGAAGGAGTCGCCGAAGCGAGGACCATCAGCGCCGACGCCTCTCCGCATCTGAACGAAGCTACGTCGTGAGCGAAGTATTTTGGATCTGTATCAGATTTATAAGTATGCTCGTGTTCCTCGTCTATGACTATAAGTCCTATATTTTTTACCGGCGCGAACACGGCCGATCTGGTGCCTATCACAAGACGAGCTTCGCCGCGCTTTATTCTTCTCCACGCGTCGAGTCTCTCTCCTGCGGAAAGGGAAGAATGAATTACCGCTATAGCGTCTCCATAACGAGCTGCGAAACGGCTGACTGTCTGCGGGGTAAGCGCGATCTCCGGAACAAGCATAATAACGCCCTTACCATCCTCTACCGCGCGGTCGATCAGCTTCAATATAACGTTAGTCTTTCCAGAGCCGGTAACGCCGTGAAGAAGCGCCGCTTTCGGAGCCGGATCTCTATAAAGAGAAAGCAAAGCTTCATAGGCGGCGACTTGCTCGTCCGACAATTCAAAATCTCCGCCGTACTGTTTTCCCGCGCTCTCTCCGACTCCAGCAAACGGATTTCGATACGCCCTGCGCTTTTCAGTATAAATATACCCCTTTTTTTCAAGCGCGTCCATCGCCGCCTTTACTATCTTTTTATCAAGGGATACGATGGTTTCCAGAGTAGAGGCTTCAATTCCGGGGGACGCGACTATCGCTTCAAGTACCGCCGACTGCCTTTCGCTCTTAAGCTTGGGAAGAGAAGAGTCAGCGCGTTTTTCTTCCTCCGACCTCAAAAATTCCTCCGACGGGTATGCAGAGACGGAATATCTCGCGTTTTCTCCCACGCGCAGCTCCTCGGTCTTTATAACGATTCCTCGGCGTACGAGGGATCTGAGAGCAGAGGATACTCCGCTTCCGAAACGGGAACGAAGAGTAGTTCCAGTAAGAGTCTTCCCCTTCAGAGCGTTCGCGACAGCAAGCTCCGCCGCGGTCATGCTCGACTCAGTTTTGTCGGACACGTCGTCAGACAGACGGTAGCTTTCGCTGATTTTTGACAAAGCGGCCGAGGGAAGCGCAGCGCGAACGGCCTCGCCGAACGTACATAGCGTGTGCTCTTTCAAAAACGAACATAGGCGCAGCGCCTCGCCGTCAAGCAAAGGCTCGCTAACCGTTAAGTCCATAGAAGAGTCTCCGGATCTAAATCCGACAGCCGACACTATGGGCTTCATATCCTCCGTGTCGGCTGCTTCAGATAATTCATATACGATACCGGTAAGATGTCTGTTGCCGTTTCCGAACGGAACCTCCACGAGAGCTCCTGGAATTACCGCCTCGGAAAGCTCCCTCGGAATATAATAGCTGTACATCCGATCTATATGGTAAGGAGCGTCAAGAACGTAAACTCCCGCCGAATTCAGCATATCGATCGCCTCCGATCAAACTTATTCGTATACTTGCGTATTCGAACGGAAAAAAACGCGGTTACGCATTTTCTTCTTCTGCTGCAGACGCTTCTGCTGAAACGTCGCGGTCTTCCTCATCGGCCTCGCTCGCGTGATCTTCCGTCTTTTCAAAGCCCTGACCGTATGGAAGCGTTTCGTTTTTCAGAGTATAATCGCCGTAGTACAACTCTTCAATAGCGTTCTGCACCGCTTTTTCATCTCTGTATCTATCGTTTATCACAGCTCCGGCGCGTTCCAAATCCTTGCCGCTGCTCTTTTCAATATATTCGCGCTGAGCGACGTATTCGTCGGTTATTTTCCGCGCGCACTTCGCCGTCGCGACAACGAGAGTATAACGATTGATGTTCTCCTTATTCATAAGGCTTGAAAGTGAAGGCTTAACCATAATAAATATTCCTCCGATATAGTAGTTAATTCTGTATAATTATACGTAATATTAGTATTCGGCCCGGCGCAAAGCCCTGTATATGTTTTTTAGACGACGTATTTAAATTCTTTAAGGCTGCGGGATTTTCTTTACTCTAAATGGATTTTGCTAAACTCGCGTGCTAACGTTGATTATATTCGTCTACAAACGGCTTCATCCGTTCGTACCGGCTATGCTCCGCTGAAATAATAGCCCTCAGCTTCTCCGCGCATTCGTCGGTTTTGCCGGTCTCGTTGGTCACAACGTAGTCGTACCTATCGGCCAGAGCAATTTCTTCCTCAGCGCGCGCCACTCTGCCCGCAATGCTCTCCTCGGTTTCCGTTCCTCTGTCGCGCAGACGTCTTTCCTGCTCTTCTCTGCTTGGAGCGATCAGCATTACTGCGACGGCGTTGTCCGGCATAATTCGTTTTACCTGAAGGGCTCCGTCAACCTCTATCTCAAGGATCATATCGTTTCCGGCGTCAAGTATCCTTCTCGCCTCCGAAACAAGCGTGCCGTACATATTTCCACAGTATTCCGTATGTTCGAGCACTTCTCCGTTCTCCACCAAAGACTCGAATTTTTCCCTTGTGACGAAATGATAGCTGACCCCGTCGATTTCTCCCGGGCGAGGTTCTCTGGTCGTCGCCGACACAGACAGCCCTATAGACGGCATTATTTCGCGCAGACGTTTGACGACCGTTCCCTTTCCGCTGCCGGCGGGTCCGGATATAACGAATATAAGTCCTTTATTTTCCATTTATCAGTTATGCCTTTCCGTATTGTTTATCCGAATCCGGTTCCGTTCCGCCGAGAATCCGTTCTCCGCCGTCTTCCTCCTCGGAACCGTTCAGCCTTGCCGCCACCGTTTCCGCAAGAAGGGCTGAAAGCGCCACATGGTCGCTGTCCGTTATAATTACGCAGCGAGTCTTTCTGCCGCACGTACAGTCGATAACGCGTCCGCCGTCTCTCGCTTCCTGAACAAGTCGCTTTGAAGGAGCGGAATCGTATGACGCGACCGCGACGACGCGCGAGGAATTAAGCATATTGTTAAATCCAATATTTATAAACTTCATCGGCCGAAGTCTCTCCTGTCTTTCCGAAAATATACTTTTAAACGCGAAGTCCGGGCGTTATTCTATGTTCTGAACCTGTTCGCGTATCTTTTCAAGCTCGGCTTTTATATCCACGACGATGCGGGCGATCTCTATGTTCTGAGATTTCGACGCTATAGTGTTTGCCTCCCGGTTAATCTCCTGCATAAGAAAATCCAACTTTCTTCCGGAGTTCTCATTCGAGTTCATAATTTCCTCAAAGGCGTCGAAATGAGAAGACAATCTTACCAGCTCTTCGTCTACAGCGGCCTTATCCGCAAACACGGCGGCCTCTGTAAGAATCCTTTGCTCAGACAGCTCCGCGTCGAAATCTGAAAGAAGCTGTTTTATTCTGTTCGCCAGCTTTTCTGGGTATCCGGCGATATCGGATTCGGAAAGAAGTTTAATTTTCCCGACCCATTCGCGAATGTTGCCGATTTTCATTTCAATATCGCGTCCGAGAGCCGCGCCTTCACGTTCTCTCGCCTCGATAAAAGAATCGACGGCGCGGGAAAGAGCAAATTTTACATCTTCCCAATCCCGCTCTGCGTTGTCCTCAGCCCTGCGCGAACGGAACAAATCTCTGTTCTGAGCCACTGTCATTACTGAAATATCGTCCTTTAGGGAAAACTCGTCTCTGAGCCGTTTGAGAGATTCCACATAGCTTTGAGCAGCCGCTCGGTCAAGAGCAACCTCGACTCCGGTATCCTCAAGAACGTCAACCGATATATATACCTCTACCTTGCCGCGGGTTACGCCGCGCGAAGATATATAAGATTTTATCTTTTCTTCCAAATAGCCGTACGCGCGCGGAAGCTTAACCGTACAGTCGAGAAAGCGATTGTTTACGCTTTTTATTTCAGCCGTTATATCTTTGTCGCCGCCGGAATTCAGCCCTCTGTGCCTTCCGAAAGCAGTCATACTTCTAATCATTATTATTTTGCACCTTGTCTTTTGACGTTAGGTATTCGCCCGACCGGCGGGCGCGGCGGCGCACTCCGCCTTTATACTAATATTATTATACAATATTGTCGGAGTAAAGTCAACGGAAGGACGGTAATTTTTTGTAATAAGAGTCGTTTGAATTAAAAAATTACAGTTTAGAAACCGGACGTATAGGTGAATCCGCTCTATGAAAAGCCTAAGAATCTTCCGTGAAAGCGTTATCCCCGTCGCCCGGTATCTTTTTATATAAGCAAATGCGCCGTATATTTCATTGTATCAAAAACAAGCTTTTTATCCAATCATTTCAACAGCGGCGTCTACGTCGGCCTCCGCAAGACGGCGCAGCGGAGCTACTTTATCTGAGATCACGCGAGAATACTCGTCCCTCTCAGCCGTTACGGAATCAAATATGTCTATCATCTCTTCGCTTGTCGCGCCGGGTATCCTCAGCAGGCACGAGGGAGCGACGGCTCCGACGAGCGCGTCTATTTTTGGATCTATTGAAAGTCCCACGGGAGGTATCGCTCCACAGCATGCGTAAATAAGTATATGAAGCCGCATACTGCAAACGAATTCCGCGCCGTGCATTCCTCCGTATCCGCATAGCGCGGTATACAGTTCACGCCCGCTCGAAGGCGCGATGACGCGGGACTCGATTCCATATTGGGTTTTGAGCGTCTCCGCGGCTATATCGCTGATTTCGCGGTCGAAATTCGGCTGCATAACCACAAATACGGGAACAAGAGAATATTTTTTCGCCGTATGAGCGCAAGCTTTAACGACGTTTCGAAGCAAAGCCTCCTCGTCGTACGCACGTCTCTGCGCTCCTTCGAAGCGCCGCAAAGAAACGGCGAAATACCTCTCGCCGTCCGAAAGGCCAAGACTACGGCATACGCGTTCGGCGTCTTTTTCACGGCATGGAAGCATCATAAACGCAGGATCGGCGGTAAGCATCGGCTTGTCGGGGGATACGCCTATGGAGACGAGCTCCTTTACGCTGTCGGCGTCGCGCATGGTTACTCTGTCGGCGCGTTCAACCGTACGGCGGGTTAGTTCCCTGTTGCTTTCCGAATAAATGTCTCCGACCCCGTTAGCGTAAACGTATGTTTTAAGTCCGGCTTTTACCGCGAGATTTATAATGAACGAATAGTATTTCAAGCTTTTGGAGCTGGTGCTGTCCTGAAACAAACTTCCTCCTCCAGATATAAGCAGCCGGCTGCGGCGCATCTCTCTCAGTATAGACAAAAATCTCATTCTCCCGATACATCTCACGCCGTATTTGGCGGCGGCCTGCTTTGGTTTCTTGGTAAGGGCTACGATCCTAACTCCGGGCATAGCCGCCGTAAGCTGTTCCTTTAAGGTGTCGAGAATACTGTCGTCTCCCATATTGTTAAATCCGTAATATCCGGATATAATCACGTCCGAGGTAGTTTTTCTTCCGCACATTGGATTGAATCGCAAATACCTATCTATCGTCTCCGCCTCGGAAACGTCGGCTTGGTTAACTCCTGTTTTTTTAATTACTGAAATATATAGCTTTTCTGCGTCGTCGGCCATGGTTTTCATGGAATAACGACGTTTAATCGTCTCTCTGCAATACTTGCCGAGACGAACCCTTTCCTCGTCGGACGCTCCCAGAACGCGGACAACGTCTTCAAGTAGTTTTTCCGAGGTGGTTTCCTCGCATCCGCGGCAGCAAAAGTTTGTGTCTATAGAAACTTTAAGCTTGTCTTCGTCAAATATACCGATATATCCCTCGTTGCCCGCGATAACGCAGGGAACCTCGCACGCCATCGCTTCGAGGGCCGCTCGGCTTACTCCAATGAACAAGTCGCCGGCCGCGGCGAAACGATTTATATCCGTTCTCGCGCCCGTCGTTACCACCGCGCGATATCCGAGGCGGCGATTAACCGATTCAGCTTCGCCGGCTACGCCGTCGTAGTCGTTTCCTCCCCCTACGATAACTACTTCGATTTTACCGAATTTCTCTGAAAGAGCAGGCGTAATCTCAATAAGCTTGCGGGCGGCGAGACTTCTGTCCTCGTCCATACGGCTGATATATACGATTCTTTTTACGCCTCCGTCCGCGCATAGAGCAAACTCGTTTACAACGGAAGAAACGTCTGTGTCAGGAGAAAACTTTTCAAGATCAATTCCGTTTATAGTTACGCGCACGTTATCCGGATCGATACCGTAATTGTCGATAAGATAGTCCTTAATATCGTCGCTGACCGCCAGGGATTTTTCTCCCCACTTGGTCAGAATATTGTACGGGAAACCCGGATTAAAAACCCAGTGAGCCGTAGTAACGAATCGAAAACGGTACTTTCGGCTTAATTTTTCGCAAATAAACGCCGGTATTCTCGCATGCGCGTGAACCACGTCGTAACGTTCTTTAAGTATGAGACGCTTCAGCATTCCGTAGGCCCTTGCCATATGCGCGGGATTTTTGCTGTGGCACGGAACCTTTACGTGTTTTATGCCGGACGCCTCCAGCTCGGATTCGTACGCGCCTCCGTTGGACGCCACGGTTACGTCGAAGCCTCTTTTCACAAGCTCGCGAGACAGCTCAAGAATATGCGTTTCCGCGCCGCCGATATCCATCGCCATAGTCGCCATCAATATTTTCATGTTAATATACCGCGCCTTTCTCCGATCTTTCGCCTTATGGCGCGAACGGGACGTGAAAAGTTATATTTGAAGAATTGCGTCTCCATTTTCCACGTAAAACGCATGGGATTTACCAGTTAAATTTATAACAAGAATTCCGCCGCTTTTTCTATATTACGGCTTTTTGCCGCTTTTCCGCCCGTTTGCCTTATCAGAGCGGAGCGCTTTGTTCTTTTGCTTGTTTTTATGATTTTCGGAACTCTTTCCGTTTAAAGGCCTGCTGTCGGCGAAACATTTATTCTTTTCCCAGCCGCGGGCATTTTTCCCTCCGCGTTCGGTTCGCTTTGCGTCGCCGCCGCTTACTCTGCTCTTGCCGCGCGCGGACTTTTTCAAGCCTCTGTCTCCCGTTCCAGCGCCGGGTTTGCCGCGGCTGGCTCCCTGCGCTGAGCTTTCAAGCAGTTCGGACAACATTTTTTTGCCCTTTTCGGAGCAGTATTTCTCAGCCTCGCGAACAAGCCCTCTGTTTTCCGGCCGTCTCCATTGGAGAAGAGCACGTTGTATTCTTTTCTCCCGCGGGTCGGTCGGAGTATAGATTCGCTTGCCGGTAAACGGGTCTATTCCTGTGTAAAACATTACCGTTGAAGCCGTGCCGGGCGTCGGATAAAAATCCTGAACCTGTTCCGGAGACAAGCCGATTCTTTTAGTATACAGAGCCAGTTCCACAGCGTCGTCCATTCTGCTGCCCGGATGGCTTGACATAAGATACGGCACAAGATACTGCTCCAGGCCGGCCTCTTCGCTGAGACAAAAGAATTTTTCTCTGAAGTCGTCGTACACGGCCACGTCCGGCTTTCCCATCATTCTCAATACCGAGGACGAGCAGTGCTCCGGAGCGACTTTAAGCTGTCCGCTGACGTGACGTTCTACAAGTCTTCGGAAAAATTCGTTGTCCCCGCCTTCGTCGAGCATCATATAATCGAAACGAATACCTGAGCGTACGAATACCTTTTTTACTCCTGGCAGCTCTTCGACTCTTCGAAGCAGATCCGCGTACTCGCTTTCGTCGGCTATAAGATTTTTGCATGGTTTAGGAGCAAGACATCGTTTGTCTGGACATACCCCGTGTTCAATTTGTTTTCGGCACGCCGGATACCTGAAATTTGCCGTGGGTCCTCCCACGTCGTGTATATATCCTTTAAAATCCGGCATGGCGATAATCTTTTTAGCTTCATCCACGACTGATCCGACGCTTCTCGACCGCACGGCTCTCCCCTGATGAAAAGCAAGCGCGCAGAAGTTGCATCCGCCGAAACATCCCCTGTTATGCGTAATGGAAAATTTCACTTCGCGGATAGCGGGAACGCCGCCGTCCGCTTCATACATAGGATGATAGTCCCTCATATAAGGCAACGCGTAAACACGGTCGAGCTCCTCCCGCTCAAGCGGCGGCTGAGGCGGATTCTGCACAAGAACGCGATCGCCGTAAAACTCGGTAATAACGCCGCCGTTCACAGAGTCGTTGTTCCTGTATTGAATACGGAACGCTTCCGCATACGCCGATTTATCGGTTTTCAAAACGTCGTAATCGTAGCCGCATACGCCGTGCCTCTCCTCCGCGCCAAAAGGAAGCTTGTCTGGCGCGATCGCCGGCTTATAGTGCGTTTTGACGCCGTCTTTTTCTTTTACTTTGGCAAGATATGCGGTTCCGCGTACGTCGCATATTTTCTTTACTGGTACTCCGCGGTCAAGAAGCCGCGCCAAACGAACGACAGAGCTTTCGCCCATTCCGTACATAAGTATGTCGGCGCGAGAATCGACTAAAATACTTCTGCGTACGGAATCAGACCAGTAATCGTAGTGGGCGAACCTTCTAAGCGACGCTTCAAGACCTCCGATAAGTATCGGAACGTCTCCGTACGCCTCTCGTATTTTGTTGCAATATACTATAAGAGCTCTGTCGGGACGAAGTCCGGCCTTTCCGCCTGGCGAATAGTAATCATAGTTTCTCTTTTTTCTAGCCGCGGTATAATGAGCCACCATGGAATCAATATTTCCGGAAGACACAAGAAATCCGAGGCGAGGCCTTCCAAACTTCTTAAAATCGTCGGTAGTTTTCCAATCAGGCTGGCAGAGCATAGCGCATAAATATCCCGCGTCCTCAAGAATTCGAGTAATTATGGACGCTCCAAAGGACGGGTGGTCTACGTAAGCGTCCCCGGAAACGTATACGAAATCGGGCGCGTCTCTTCCAAGCGAAGAAACCTCCTCTTTGGTTACCGGTAAAAATCCCATAAAATCTCCATTTCCATTTCGAGCGCCCGTAAGAAAGTTTTCCGCTCGCTATAACTCCGAGTTATATAATAATTATGAGGTCGGACAGCTCCGCCCCGATTTGTCTGCTTTGGGATAATTATAGCATATGTATAAAGATAAGTCAAAAGTTTTACTATACGAACATTATGTTAAACGTATTTATTGAGTTTGCGCGCTGATTTTTAAGCGCCAAAATCATTCTGCAAAGTAAAAACAATGAAGAACAAGCTGCTACGTCTCTCAGCGTAGATCAATGATAAAAATATAGTCGCTAAGCATCAACGCTTGATCTCCGCAAAAAACCGACCTACCGTGAAAGGTAAGTCGGTTTCGCTTTTCAACATATAACTGAAACGGCAGATTACTGCTGATCCTTCATTGCTGCAAAGCACTCGCTGCAGTATACGGGTCTGTCGCTGGTGGGATTGAAGGGAACCTTCGCTTCCTTACCGCAGTTTGCGCAAACCGCCGTAAACATTTCTCTGGGCTCGCGGCTCGCATTTTTGCGCGCGTCGCGACATGTCTTACATCTCTGGGGCTCGTTCTGGAAGCCTTTCTCCGCGTAAAACTCCTGCTCTCCTGCTGTAAATACGAAATCGTTTCCGCATTCCTTACACTTTAAGGTTTTGTCCTCGTACATCTTTTACCTCGCTTAAAATATGGTAGATAATTTTGCCCTCGACGGAATTCAACCGTCACCTTTGAAAACAACGCTCTATGTTAAGCTATCCGGGCATGATCTATACTAAACCGAAAGTCGGCAGCATACTTTTTTAATTCTATATTTTTTTTATCTTTGACTTTATTCTGTAAATCGCATTATGGACGGATTTTGCAGAACGGCCTATTTCCCTCGAAATTTCCTTGGCCGATTTACCCTTTATTATTTCACGGAATATCATTGATTCCATGTCGGACAAAACTTCGTCCGCTTTTTTGGCAAGACGTTCAAGCTCTATAGAAGCGACGACCGAATCAGCCGCGTCTCTTACCATTGAAGCCCCGTCCTCGTTCTTTCGCCGCCTTAACTTTTCACGCTTACGATGTTGTCGCTCTCTGCGGCGTCTGTCTGATATAAGAGCGTTTCTTATACAGATTTTAGCGTATAGTCCAAACGTAACCGACTTACCGGCGCCGCTTACGTCGTAGCGTTTCGCCGCCTTGTAAAGAGCAAGTCTCGCTTCCTGCCTCATATCGTCCGCAAGAGCCTCGGCGTCCTCGCTGCCGGCAGCCGTGCTTAGAAAAGAGGCTACCGTCGATTCAATAACGGTTTGATATTTTTCGGCCAAACGGGTAAAAGCTTCGTCATTACCCGCGTTGATCTTTTCAAGAAGGTCTAGAGTTTCTATATCCGTATTCAAAGCCTCTCCGTCAAATCTCTGGTACTTCAGGAAATCTTTTCTTTTGCACACATGGATTATAGCATATTATCGACGCCGCGTCAATAGTTTTTTCAAAAAAATGTTTTTTTGTGTTCTATATTATGTCGATTTTCTCTTTATTTCCGTTTTTATTGTTGAAAACGGCCTTTATTTGTCGAAGTAATTCGTTTTATTTGCTATTTAGGCGTCGGACGAGGCTGAATCCCGCCAATCGTCTTCCTCAAATAGATAATCTACGTTGCCGGTTAGAAGAGACAGCATGCCTCTAACAATTACGTCGGGTTTTTCATCAAAATTTAGTCTCATACGATTAAGCTGATAAACTGTGTCCGCCCTGATAGACAACTCCATTGTCAGGCCGTCCTTGTCCTTAACGCTGCACTTAAAAATATACCCTTTTCCGTCGTGAGTAAAAGTTTGATCCGTTACAGCGCCCCTCTTTTCAAGAGAAAGATGACGCATTGCGCTCATATAGCTTTTTTCGCGGACCGCAGCCATAAGTATGTCCTCGGAAAGCGCGCGAGCAATGAGCAAGCCTGTTTTTGTAGCCACGTATTTCACGGTCGGGTCGTTAATTTCTTCGGCCGTAGGCCTCGGATATATATAGTCGGTAGGACTCAGCGGCTTTGAAGATTTCTTTTTTCCCGACGTCTGATCGTCTGCAAAGTCGTTGTTTTCTCTATCTTCTTTAAGCTTTCGTCCGGGATTAAGCGTCGGCTCTCCGTTCTCGTCTGCAACAGCTATATGACCGGCCTCAACAAGCTCGCTGAAATATTCGAAATAACCGAAATAGTCTACGATTCCGTCTCGGATAACTATTGTGCCTAAATCGGTAAAGCTAAGCGGATAACCGATTTTCTCAAGCAAAAACAGTATGAATATTTTTATTTCGTCAGGATTTTGCAACGTCATTTTCATATGACAATCATACCTCTAGTTTTTTCTTTAAACCAAATCCGAGCATGTTAAGAATTAGCGGCGGTAAATAATTTAAAAATCTTGAAAAGCAAAGGCTTCCGCCGCTATACGG
>CATKFO010000079.1 GCA_949747515.1 uncultured Eubacteriales bacterium | reverse complement strand
CAGAAAGAACGAACCCTTTCATGCCGTTGGCCTGAAAGGGCAAAGAAAACAGAGACTCGCATCGCAAGAAATCGCCGCAGCTTGACTGCAAATATGCAGGCAAACTGCTTTCGTATGCTTGTTGAAATGAAGCATACTTCAACAGCTGTTTGAGAGGCTGTCAAAATGAAACGTTCGCTCAGCATAGTGGAGTTGAGCGACAGACATATTGGGTTCCAAGAGCAATACGTTTGTATTGTATATTTACGTTTGACTTTAGATAAACCTTGTGATAATTAAGGTTACTTCATTAACGTATAGCTTGCATAACAGCTCTCGCCTGTTTTATATTGCGGGAGCGAGAGTTACGCCGAAGAGCGGCGCAAGCTCTTCATTTTGAGAAGCATAAGCATAACTGTAGGAAAGCTTCGTTTCAGGAGATACCGAAGCGGGATTCGCATTGCTTCATCCCAGCGCAGCAGAACATAATCACGCGCGAGATTTATGCCGCCGCCATAGCTTTTTTGCTTGGCTTTTTTCTCGAAAAAAGCGAGAGAAACTTTATACTTTCTTTAAAAACGCATCGTAAAGAATCGTTGCTACGCAACCCGCGTCTTTTATGAAATTCTATTGTGAACGCGTTTATTCAGCCAGCATGCGTTCAATTTCTTTTATATCTCTCCCTTTTAATTTGTACTCTTCATACGGCTGATTTTCATAATGCATACACTGTTTGTCGCATTCTTCCTTACTGTTTTCCATGACTAAATACAGCTCGGCGGACTCGTCCATATTAACGCCTTCAAATATAAACCGAGCATATCTGTAAATGCCGTAACGGGATTTTTTCTCAAAAGCTACGCTGTCGTAGTACTTATCGTTAGTCTTGTCATATAAACGGAAGCTAAAGCTCTCGTTCTCGTCCGTATCAGTATATCCGTACGCGCTTACGTTGTACCTCAAAGCCGCCTGGACTTCACCCGTATCAGGAACAGTATAGAAGGAATACGCCATAAAGTATCCCCTCTCGCTCCGTCCGCTTTTACGGGATAACGAATTCACATTAAGAGTTTTATCAGCGTCGTACGCATCCGCAGTAGCGCGGCTGACGTAAAAATCGTTAAAAACCGTTTTATCTGAGGAAATAAGTATACGTCCGAATATAAGGACAAAAATAATAATCAGTATAGATAAAAAAAATATTTTAATCGCTTTTTTCATATTAAAACCCGCTTCCTTAATTATGGCAATGAGCGCTCGTCAATCACGCGTCGCTCCGCTCCCGACAACGTTTTCAAGAAAGAAACGCGTCGCCTCGTCCGGTTCGATTACTATAACGGATATCTCGCCGTCGTCGTCAAAAATAAGTCCGAGAGCTTCATCTGGTCTAAACGATACCGTATAAATATAATACTTAGCCGCGCCGTACCTTTCGCGTATATCCTTCTTTAATTTTCCTGAAATCCGCCCTCCGGGAAGAGCGACTGTCTCAGCAAGCTGGTCGAGAGACATCCTACATTCTGTAACGCCTTCTCTTCGCCCCTGCGATTTTTGAACGATAAAATCTACGTCGCAAGGAAGAAAACCTCCCGTCTCTATTCCGGCCCGAGTATTATGTCCGTCCCGCGGAGAAATAACGTACGTAACCGACGTATACGCGAACCTCACAAGAACGTAAGTAGCGCAAATTATCGTCGCCATTGTTATAAGCTGCAAAGCCAAGGCGGAAGCGATGCCGGAAAGAGAAAAAATATACGAGACCGCGCCTATGGCGAATAAAATTCCAGCGACGGCCATAGCCTTTCCCTTTCGAGGAGCGGGAGTATATCTCATAATTTCAAACCGTACCTTTACATATAGAATATATGTTCAGCCGTCCCGTCGCAGTATATGCGTATAAAACGAAAAAACGGCGGATTTTTATGAAAAAGCAAAAGACCGCCGCATCAGATAATGGCTGACGCCGCGGTCCGTTTTCATGCTTCTTCCTTTTTCAGAATGTCCTTACCCTTGTAGTATCCGCATACGTTGCATACGCGGTGCGCAAGGATGTACTCGCCGCAATGAGAGCACTTGACCATTCCGGGCATTTCGAGCTTCCATACGTTGGAACGTCTTTTATCTCTGCGAGCCTTGGATGTTTTCCTCTTCGGTACAGCCATCGTCAAACCTCCTTAAGGTACATAAATATCAACAAAACTATAGTATCAGCAGTATTATACTATACTTCTTCAGAATTTTCAAGTAGTTTTTTCAAAATTGCAAGTCTCGGATCGATTTCTTTCTTTGCTTCGCAGCCGGGATGTTCGTCGGATATTTTTTCACCGCAGACAGGACATAGGCCGCGGCAATCTTCGGAGCATAAATGTCTCATCGGAAACTCAAGCGAGATCGCTTCCATCAGATCGGACGTAAGGTCGATTTTTCCGTCGGATACGTAAATAAGATCGTCGGTAACGCCGTCCCAAGCCTTTTCATCCTCGCTTATATCGCGCTCTCTCGCCTCAGGAGACGCCGACGCGGATACGACCCTGTACAGATCGAAGCTAAACGAATATTCGGTCTCCTCAAGACACCTGTCGCACGGCGCGGAATACCTCACCGTAACTTCAGCGTCGAGCGACATGCAACCTCCTGTGTCCGTAATCTTTCCGGAAACGGTAATCCCTTCCGCCGGTATGCTAACGCCGTAAGGCAGCATCTCGGAATACTCGCCTTCCTCGGGAATTCCCTCGGAACAATCCACGCTTATTGATCCTACCCTTCCGTTCAGGATATCGGTAACGTCTATCTTCACCGAAACACACTTCCTCTCATTCGCACGATAAAAACTTGCGTCGCTCGCTTGCTTGCTAAAGTCTAACAAAACCGCGCTAAAAACATACGATTTTATTATAAGCCATATTGCGAATAATGTCAACAGTTTTCATCTCTAAGACTATAATTGGAAAAGAGAGATTTTAAAACGAATCGCCGCTTCTCCAAATCATGTTTTTACCGAGATAATAAGGAAAAACAAACATTGTTTTTTTACTAAAATCGAGTCGTAAAAGCTCGTAAAAAGAAAAAAGGTGTGTACAAATCGCGAAAAGTATGATACAATATTACTGAATATAACATTATTTCTAATCCGCCGTTCAGACAAGCGGCGGCAGGCAAGGAATTGAATGAAAGAACATAAAAATCGTTCGGCAAACATACTCTCGTCAAAAGACGACGCTTTTGTCCGCGACGCTTCAAAAAGCAAAGGGCAGGATTCTAAATCGTCGGGAATAGTAGCGGGAAGAAACGCAGTGCGCGAGCTGCTTCGATCCGGAGCGGCGATCGATAAAATTCTTGTAAGCGGAAAAGAAGGTTCCATAACCGTAATAGTAGCGGAAGCAAGAAAAAGAGGCGTGCCGGTATTAGACGTCGACGGAGCCAAACTGGATCGTCTGTCCTGCGGAGCCGTTCATCAAGGCGTTCTCGCATACGCTTCGCAAAAGGAGTATTCTTCCGTGGAAGACATTCTGGCGTTAGCGAAAGAAAGAAACGAGTCTCCGCTGATCGCCATAGCGGACGGAGTTGAAGATCCGCATAATTTAGGCGCGCTTATAAGATGCTCTGAAATCGCCGGATGTCACGGAGTAATTATCCCCAAAAGACGATCGTCAGGCCTTACTCCAGTCGTGACGAAAGCCTCTGCGGGAGCCATATGGCATATGCCGGTCGCTCGGGTAGCGAACATCGCCCAAACAATAGAATTTTTGAAAGAAAACGGCATATGGACTTTTGCCGCCGAAGCGGGCGGTTCGGCGTACTATGAAACCGATTTTAATCTGCCCGCCGCTATTGTTTTCGGAAGCGAGGGAGAAGGCGTGGGACGCCTAGTAAAAGACCGGTGCGACTTCGTCGTATCAATACCTATGTACGGACGCGTAAATTCGCTGAACGTTTCAACCGCCGCGGCGGTGATACTTTGTCACGCCGCGCGAATGCAAAGAGTAGGAAAATAAAACGAGGCGGAACCGTTAAGGCTCAGAATACAACTATATCGCATATGTAATATAATAACCGACGAAGCGGTTCGCCGCTCGGCGTTAAACCGACGGCAATAAAGGAGCATTTCGGCTATGAAGAATAGAAAAAATAGAAAATTATCCGAGCAGAATTCCAGCGGCGCTACGACGGATAATTATAAAGAATTTCTTGAAGCAGTTACCGACGGAAAAATAAACGAAATCGACGAAAAAGAAAAAAATTTAAATACGGCGGAAGACGAATTCGATTCGCTTCTGCTTTTCGATAACGCGCAAGGCAACGATAAAAAAGGATCGGAAGACAGTTTGAACGATTTGTTTGATTTTATAGAAGAAGACGAATCGATTGCAAATATAAAAATATCTGAAGACAGCCCCAAAGAGCAGCGGGAGAAAAAATTATTCGGGCTTGATCTCGGAAGTCTTATAGACGAGTCGGAAAGCGACGAGGTCGGTAACTTGCCGCGCGAAGAAAAAGACGAATCTGAAAAATCAGAACAGATTGACGAATCGGCAGACGGTCAATACGGAGATCCTCGCTCGTCCGAACCTTTATTTAATTCAGAGGAAGAAATATATAATTTTCTCAGGAACAACGGAGTAGACGGCGTGGAGCAAGAAGAAGAGGATGAGGCTAACGTCGAACAACCCGTATACGCATATACGGACGGTTCCGAATCGGCGGACGTAAGCGTTGAAATGAACGAGGATGTTAACGGAGCGAATTCCGCTATATCTACAGATCATACAGCCGAGAACGACGACATGGAAAGCTCCGACGAGAATGAAGATGAAACGCCGTTTGATTTTGAGTTTGATATAAACGGCGACGACGTCGGCTCCACCGACATGAATCTTCGAATCGCTTTCGGTCTCGAAGGAACGGAAACCGATGAAGTACAGAATCCGTCTCTGAAAAAATTCGGCGATAAACTCGAGTCTGATCAGCGCACCGTAGCCAGATACATACCAGATCATTATGAGTTTACGGATCCGTCGCAGGCGCGAGATATTGCGGAAGAATTTAGAAAGAAGAAAAAAAGCGTCAACATAAGGCTTACTTTTTCAATATTGCTGACGTTAGCCTTGTTAGTATATGAAAATATTTCCGTCATAACCGGTTTTCTAACTGGAAGCCCTAAACAATTTGCGGGAGCTATCGATCCGGCGTCTTTCCCCGTATCGTACGTTATGGCGAGCCTCCAGCTCATGCTCTTTTCAGCGGCGCTGGCAGCGCCCGAATTACTGCACGGAATACGCCGTTTGCTGCGCGGACTTCCAACTCCTGAAAGCATTACGGCCGTGATTGTAGCGGCTGGAATAATTAGCTCCGCATGTACCGCGGCTACTTCGTCTATAACGTCCGAACCCGTCGTATACAACGCCGCTGCTTCCGCCGCGATCGTAATGACGCTGATATATTCAAGATTATGCGTAAAACGAAATATGATGGCGTTCTTCGTAGCCGGCTCCAAAAAGAAAAAACACGCTATGACCTGCGTCATCGACGAAGAAATTGCGGGCGCGGCCGACGACGCGGACGATTACAGCGACGTTATGAAGGTGGAGCGCGCTGATTTTATCGACGGATTCTTTTCACGCGTAGACGCTCCGGATAAAATGGCTACGGCGTTTGTAGCGGGCGTTCTCGGAGTTTCCGCGGCCGCGGCGATTCTTCTCGCTGTCTTTACAAAGAGAGGAGGGGGAAGCGTTTCCGACGTCATCGCTTCGGTATACACAACCTTGCTTTGTATGCTGCCTCTTTCCGCATACCTTATATTCAGTTATCCGTTCTATCGCGCGTCGTCGGCCGCGGCGGAGCAAGACTGCGCTATAATCGGCGAAATATCCGTAAGCGATTATTCCTCGGCCTCCATGGTTACTTTGGACGACAGCAACGTGTTTCCGTCGTATGGAGTAAAGGTGCAGAACATACGAATCTATAATAATGCGAGAATAGACCGCGTTCTCTATTACGCGTCCAGCATTTTTTCAAAGGCGGGAGGACCTCTCGCGGACGTATTTGAAGTGGCCACCATGGAAATGGGACGTTCCGATAACGTGGAAATACTTGAAGCTGATCGCGGATATCTGGCCGCTTCTGCGGACGGCGTACACATTGCCTTTGGAAGCTATGCCGCTCTCGTCGCGCGAGGCTTTTCCATTTCCGATAAAATAGCGGAAGACGACGTAGACTTTTCAAGCGAGCTCTCTATAATGTATATGTTCCGAGAGCAGGTGCTTATCGCAAAAATGTACGTAAAATACGTTCTTGACGGCGACATTGAAACCACAGTCGCGAATTTTAAGGAATACGGGATGTACGTATGCGTTCGTACCTACGATCCGAACATAGACGAGGATATGATAATATCCAAAATGAATCTTACCGACCCGCCAGTACGGGTAGTAAAATACAGAAGCGAAGACGAAGCCGCGGCTCATTCCGAGCGTTCCGACAGCGGAATGGTAACGTTCGGCTCTCCTAAGGCTCTTATCGGAATGCTGCCATATTGCGATCAAGTCGCTCATACCAAGCGCACATGCGCCGCTCTGAGCATTATGTCTGTAATTATCAGCCTGATGCTTCTCGCAATTTTCTCAATGGCAAGCAAGCAAAACTTTGTGAATTCGCTATTTATTTCACTTTACCATTCTCTGTGGCTAATTCCAACATACCTCGCGTCCAAAATATTTATAAGATAAGTAAGTTTAAGCAAATTTTACCGCGCGTATCGCGACGGTACTTTGCAGGCTGAGGCTGTCGCGGTATACCGTGAGGTCTCAGCCTATTATATAAATAAAAGATATAAATTATTAACGCGTTTCTAATTTCAATCGAACGTTAACGCTCGCGGCATAGCGGTAGAATGAAACAACATTCAAAAGGAACTATGATTCGTCGACAAATAAAGAAGCGATCGCTCATGCGCTTCGCAAAAAACGGCGAAATGGAGAGATTTATGAGAGAAGATATAAAAAGCTTTATTACCTCGGTGGCAAAGCCGGGACGATATACGGGCGGCGAGTTAGGATCCGTATTCAAAAACAAAGACGAAGTAGATCTGCGCGTCGCCTTTTGCTTTCCGGATACATATGAAATCGGAATGTCTAACCTGGGGATGAGAATTCTTTGTCACTGCTTCAACTCCATGGACAGAGTATGGTGCGAAAGAGCGTACGCTCCTTGGGTAGACATGGAGGAAGAAATGCGAAACCGTGGAATTCCCCTTTTCGCTCATGAATCCGGAGATCCCGTAAGCGACTTTGATATCGTCGCATTCACACTGCAATACGAGCTTTGTTATTCAAACGTGCTTAACATGCTTGATCTATCCGGAATTCCGCTTCGCTCCGCCGACAGAACGGACGATGATCCGATTGTTATCGCCGGAGGGCACTGCGCCTATAATCCCGAGCCTATGGCGGACTTTATAGATATTTTTTCCATTGGTGAAGGCGAAGAAGCGCTGCCGGAGCTTGCTGAACTTTGGATGCGTATGAAAAGAGACGGAAGCTATACAAGAGAAAGATTTCTATATGCCGCGGCAACGGAGCTAAAGGGATTTTACGTTCCTTCGCTTTATGAAATATCTTACAAGGAAAACGGCTCGATTTCAGCGATTACGCCTAAAAACGGGGCCCCTAAAACAGTCGTTAAGCGCGTTATAGAGGATCTTGACAAAGCCGCCTTTCCAACGGATCAGATTATGCCGTACATTGATACCGTGCACGACCGCGTGACCGTGGAGGTTTTTAGAGGCTGTATAAGAGGCTGTCGGTTTTGTCAGGCCGGATTCATATGCCGTCCTGTTCGGGAAAAATCTCCGGAGGTATTGACCGAGCAGGCGAAGGCAATGTGCGAAGCCACCGGATATGATGAAATATCGCTCTGTTCCTTATCAATCAGCGACTACTCGAAAATCGGTACCCTCACCGATAACCTTCTTGATTGGACCGACGACGCGCGCATAAACCTATCTCTACCGTCGCTCAGAGCCGATACTTTTACTAAGGAACTTATGGATAAGATATCCTCCGTACGCTCAAGCGCGGTAACGTTTGCTCCGGAGGCGGGAACGCAGAGGCTCCGCGACGTAATAAACAAAAACGTTACCGAAGAAGAAATACTTAAAGCCGCGTCCGTAGCGTATGGAGCTGGAAAAAATCGCGTAAAACTGTACTTTATGAACGGCCTTCCATGCGAAAGAGACGAAGACGTCGAAGGAATAGCTTCGGTAGCCGCGCACGTTGTAGACGAATATTATAAAACTCCGAACAGAAATAAAAAACAGCAGCCGCAGGTCACGTTAAGCGTAGCTTGTTTTATTCCCAAACCGCACACGCCTTTTCAATGGGAAGGCCAAAACTCGTTTGAAGAACTAGAACGCAAGCAAGCGCTATTGTCGTCTAATATTAAGGATAGAAAAATAAGATACAATTATCACGACGCAAAGGTTTCTCATCTTGAAGCCGTGTTTGCAAGAGGCGACCGACGCCTTGCCGACGCTTTGGAGCTTGCGTGCCGCAAGCATATCAGATTTGACGCTTGGGAAGAATTTTTTGATCTCGACCGATGGCTTGAAATATTCGAAGAGTGCGGAATCGATCCGAAATTTTACGCGTGCAGAACTATTCCTGACGACGAAATCCTTCCATGGGATATGATCGACTGCGGCGTGTCAAAGGACTTTCTTATCCGTGAGAGAAGACGCGCTTATGAAGCCGCTACTACTCCAAACTGTCGCGAAGCTTGCTCCGGATGCGGCGTAAACAAGCTTGCCGATCCAAGATTCTGCCGTTGGTGTCCCGGACATCCTGGAGGAAACGAGATCGAATCCATTACGGGCAATGAAAAAAAGCGAGAAGCGCTTGTCGGCGACGATTTAATACGCGAACGTCAAAAAACAAACCCAAAACCCGTTCGTTCCGTCCGGGTGAGATTTGCAAAGACTGGATCCCTGCTGTATATATCGCATCTTGATCTGGCCAAAACCGTTTCAAAAATTATAACGCGTTCGGGTCTTCCCGTATGGTACACGGAAGGCTTTAACCCTATTCCTCATTTGGTATTTTCACCTCCGCTGCCTTTGGGTTCCGGCGGCGAATCTGAGGTTTTAGACTTTAAGCTTGTCTCTCAACTTACGGACGAGGAAATAAAGGAAAGACTTATTGCCGTATCTCCGCCGGATCTTGAAATCAAAGAAGTATACGAACCGACTTCAAAGCTAAAGACCATAGCATGGGCAGAAAACGTTATTGAATTCAAAAATTGCGTTATTGAAAACTCGGATATTCTGGCAGCATCTATAAATTCTATGTTTTCATCGCCCGTGGTTATTATGAAGCGTTCTAAAAGCGGAGAACGCGAGGTAGATATCGCTCCTCTCATAAAAACTGTTTCATGTAAGTATGCGGCGGAAACCGGAGATAATACCGACGCATCCATAAAAGACGTAGCCTTGATTGTCAACGTAGTCACGTCCGCTTCAGGTGAAAACTATCTTAATCCGGAATATGTAGCCAAGGCAATTGAAGAAAAATTTCATATACAAGGATCAAAAGGATATCATACCATCATACGACGCGATTTCTTAACATCGGACGGTTCCAAATTCAGATAAAGCCTTAGGTATAAAATTTAACAAAAAAGACGTTTCTTCCGCTATAATTGAAGAAGCGTCTTTTCTATTAGAGGTCATGCGGTTTAAAATATAATTCACGCCGTTTTTATACTACTAGCAGTTAAAGCGGCAAAAAAGAGCTCCTTGCCATAAAGGTAAGGAACTCTTTTTACTATTTGATTTTTCTTATGAAGCTACAAGCTTGCTTGTTTAGCCTGCGAAAGAAATTTTATAGGTTCTAGTGGTAGTAATCGGAGAAAGTCCGCCGTTTTCAATGTCGCTCTTCGGACGAACAAACGTAGCCGTTACGTCGACAGTTCCCTTGGAT